>JBIIOS010000169.1:0-3797 GCA_044336805.1 Candidatus Nanopelagicales bacterium | reverse complement strand
GCACTAAATCTAAGCGGAGTTGCGGCAGTTGGAGTCAGTGGTGAGGACTCAAAATTATTAACCTCAACTCAATTAGTTGATCAGAAATTTGACCTCGGACTGGTAGGAAGAATTACTGCTATAAATCCAAAATTAATTGAAGTTTTGCTCGAAAACTCATATGTGCCAGTTGTCTCACCAGTCTCATCAAATGAATTAGGAGTTAGCCTTAACGTGAACGCGGACACAGCGGCAGGATCGTTGGCTGGCGCACTGGGCGCGGATAGGTTGATTTTGATGACAGACGTCGATGGCGTTCTCGCGCATTATCCAGACCCGGAATCGCTAATACCGGAATTGACAGCGGATGAAGTTGAACAACTATTACCGAAAGTGACCGAAGGCATGATTCCAAAACTTGAGTCCGTTCTTCATGCGATTAGTCACGGCTGTGCGAGTGTCCAAATTGTGAACGGAAGTACGGAACATTCGCTAAGGAATGCGCTTGCCAAAGGCGGTCATTCAGGGACGGTGATCACACAGTGAAATCAAATTGGAATGACGTTTTTCTTAGCACTTATGGAACACCCACCGTGACTCTCGTTCGAGGTCAGGGTTCGCTTGTTTGGGATTCAGAAGGGAACGAATACGTTGATTTACTTGGCGGAATTGCCGTCAACATTCTGGGTGTGGGCCACCCGAAATATGTTCAGGCAGTTACCGAGCAAGTAGGTCAGTTGGTTCATACAAGTAATTTGTACATCAATGAACCTTCCGTCAAATTAGCTAACAAGCTAAAGGAGTTGGTGGGCTGCCCTGAAGCAAAAGTTTTCTTCTGCAATTCTGGTGCAGAGGCGAATGAGGCGGCCCTGAAACTCTCCCGGCTAACAGGTAAAAGCGAAATCGTCGTGGTCGAAGACAGCTTCCATGGTCGAACCATGGGGTCCCTGTCACTTACTGCTCAGCCCGCAAAGCAGACTCCTTTTGAACCTCTTCTCGGCGGTGTCACGGTCGTGAAAGTCAATGATCTTGATGCCCTAAGAGAAGCAATCACTGCCTCGACCGCAGCTGTCTTTTTGGAGATTATTCAAGGCGAGGCCGGGGTTCGATCTCTGACCAACGATTTTATTCGGGCTGCTCGTGAATGGACTAAAGAAGTTGGCGCTTTATTGATTGTTGACGAAGTCCAAACGGGAATGGGACGCACCGGATCTTGGTGGGCTCACTCGGTAAGTGGGGTGATTCCCGATGCAATGACGCTCGCGAAAAGCTTGGCCGGGGGGCTTCCCATCGGTGCTCTCATCACATTTAGAGACACTTCAAGCTTGTTCACCCCAGGTTCGCACGGATCAACTTTCGGTGGAAATCCAGTTTCTTGCGCTGCGGCATTAGCGGTGATTGATGTGATCGAGCAGGAGGATTTGTTATCCAGAGCCACTGATACGAGTGCCACACTGCAAAAACAGCTGGTCGAGAGGTCTCACGGTTTGGTGTCCCATGTGCGAGGAAGAGGATTGCTCCTGGCTGCTGAACTTAATGTCGTTGGAGAAAACGAATCGTCAGCCATTTTCGCAGCGAAGGCCACGGAAAACGGAATACTGGTGAATGCAGTGAGTCCGACGGCTATTCGTCTTGCACCCGCTTTAACGATTAGCGATTCTGAGATTGAGCAGGCCCTTCAGGCGTGGGAGAAGACTTGTTCATTCTTGATTGGGAATAGATCTATTGGGAATAGAGATGTCTGACTCCAAAAAGGCGCCACAGACGGTAAGTTCACGTCGATCCTTGATAGCTGAATTGGTTAATTCCCAGAGCATTCCTAGCCAAAATGAATTGTTAGAGCTCTTGCAAGACAGGGGATTCAGCGTCACGCAAGCAACATTGTCTCGCGACCTTGAATCCCTTGGAGCAATCAAGGTTCACGGACCCAATGGAGCTCCGGCCCACTATGTCGTCTCACCCGATTCTGACACTTCCTTACGCGCAGAAGGCTCACAGCCAGCGCTCGTTCGTGCATTACATGAACTTTTATTGAGTGCAGAATTCTCACAGGTCATGGTCGTGGTACACACGCCACCAGGTGGTGCTCAGTATCTTGCAGGCCATCTGGATCGGAGCGGATGTTTCGATACTCTGGGGACTGTCGCAGGCGACGACACAATTTTCATGGTTGCAAGAGATGTCAAGCATGCGAAGAAGATTTGCAGCGAGTTAGTTGCATTAGCTGAGAGCGGGTCATAGAAGTGAGTGATACAAGTTCTTCAAAGAATAGTGAGAGCAGGCTCTGGGGTGGCCGATTCGCGTCCGGACCCTCACCAGAAATGATCATGTTGAGTCGTTCTACACAGTTTGATTGGAAACTCGCTCCCTATGATTTGCTGCAAACCCATGCCCATGCGCAGGTGTTGACTCGAGCTGGTCTCCTGACTGATGCCGAACTCGAGTTAGTCGGCCGGGCGATAGAAAAACTGAGTGCGCAGGTCGCCAACGGCGAATTCGTCCCCAATAGTGAAGATGAAGATGTCCATTCAGCTCTTGAACGCGGACTCATCGGATTGCTCGGTGATCTGGGTGGGAAACTTCGCGCTGGTCGAAGCCGCAATGATCAAGTTGCAACGGATTTCAAAATGTACCTTCGCGATCATGCTCGGCAAATTGCTCGCGAGATCATTGCCTTGCAAGAAGCCTTTCTCGATCAATCTCTAGCAAATGTTTTGACATTCTCTCCAGGTTTCACGCACCTGCAGCATGCACAACCGGTGTCGTTTGCGCATGAACTGGCCAAGCACGTACATGCGTTAGGTCGAGATCTCGAGCGACTATCTGACTGGGATTCCCGGGCTGCCCGCTCGCCGCTTGGCGCAGGGGCCTTGGCTGGATCGAGTTTGGGCTTGGATCCCGAGTTGGTGGCGAGCGCCCTTGGATTCGATAGCGCGATGGGTAATTCAATTGATGCAGTCAGCGATCGAGACTGGGTTGCTGAATTTCTTTTCGTAACTGCAATGCTTGGTGTTCACCTCTCCCGGATCGGAGAGGAAGTGATCTTGATGGCATCTCGTGAGTTTGGTTGGGCTAAATTGGATGATGCTTGGTCCACGGGATCGTCCATCATGCCCCAGAAAAAGAACCCTGATATCGCTGAATTAGCGCGTGGAAAATCGGGTCGACTCATCGGAAATCTCACTGGTTTACTGGCGACACTAAAGGGATTGCCGTTTGGGTACAACCGTGATTTACAGGAAGACAAAGAGCCAGTCTTTGACACAGTGGAGCAACTGCTTGTTTTGTTGCCTGCGATGACCGGGATGATCAGGACCCTGACTTTCAATGTAGAACTTATGGCCGCCAGTGCTCCTGCTGGTTTTGCGCTAGCAACCGATATCGCGGAGTGGCTCGTACGCGAGGGTGTGCCTTTTCGCAGCGCCCATGAAATCGCCGGCAGTTGCGTTCAGGTAGCCGAAGCGAGAGATTGCGAACTCTGGGATTTATCCGATGAGGAACTTGCTGGAATCAGTTCTTCGTTGAATCCAAGGGTTCGCGAGGTCCTCAATATTGAAGGAGCCTTGAGTTCGCGAGATGCATTTGGTGGAACCGCGCCCGTCCGTATTCGGGAGCAATTGCAGGTGCTGTCAGAGTTGATATCTTCCGAACGAGTACGTTGGAGCGATTGATTCTTACACTTCTACCAAGTGTTGCTATCCCCATCGATTATGCGCCAGCAATACCAAGCCGCGACACTTCGATAGGGTCGAAATATTTCGCCTTGGCTATCAAGATTTTTGGGTTCAACGTAGTCAACAAGACCATGTATTTTTTCC
>JBIIOS010000036.1:0-15129 GCA_044336805.1 Candidatus Nanopelagicales bacterium | reverse complement strand
CAGTGCCGCATAGTTTGTGCCTGCACCCTGGGCGAAAGCTTCTTTGCCACCGCCCTTGCCCTCAATGTGCGATAAGGCCAAGCGTAATAATTCTTGAGCTGACAGCCCAGATTGAACACCCAGGTCATTCACAGCGACAACCGCAGAAACTTTTCCATCCATGGTGAGAGTTCCGAAAGCTATGGCCATCGAGTCGTTTCTTCCGCGGGAGATTGCCTGTTGAGCCAACTCTCGGAGACTATTTGCATCGGTACCATCAGGCGCAGCAAAAACCCAGAGATCAACTTCACCGCGCCGAACCGGCTCCCCCAAAATGCTGCCTGCGTCCTTGAGCAAGTTTGCACGTTTGAACTCCGCGATTTCTTTTTCGGCAATTTTCAGCGCGCCTATTGTTGATTCGAGTCGGTCAGCGAGTTGATCCGCCGGCACTTTGAGCATCGTGGTGAGCTTATTGACTAGGACGTGCTCATTAGCTGCGAATTGATAAGCATCCGAACCCACGAGAGCTTCGACTCTCCTGACGCCGGCACCGACGGAACCCTCCCCGACGAAATACACCAAGCCCAGTGCCCCTGTTCGCTGTGCATGTGTTCCACCGCACAGCTCGTGAGCCCAGTCGCCCACGGAGACAACTCGGACTTCATTGCCATATTTTTCGCCGAACAGCGCCATAGCTCCCATGTCTAATGCTTGCTGCTGGGACATTAAGTTCGCACTCACCGCCAGATCCTCAATCAGCATTGCGTTCACGTACTGCTCGACATCACGCAGCACCGCAGGCGAAACGGCTTCCGGGCTCGGAAAGTCAAAGCGGAATCGACCAGGTGAATTCTCTGATCCCATTTGAGTCGCGGTCTCTCCGAGTCTTTCCCGAAATGCACGATGCACCATGTGAGTGGCCGTGTGCGCCCGCGATATTGCCTTCCGTCGTGCAATATCGACAGCGCCTATGACTGACTCACCCACACTGCACTCACCCTCCACTACCCGACCACGGTGCAGAACGAGTCCGGGGACAGGAGTTTGCACATCGTAGATCTCAATTCGAGATTGTCCCGTTACTGAAGTGATCACACCGTGGTCTCCAAGTTGACCACCTGACTCGGCATAAAATGGAGTTCGGCTCAGGATAACTTCAACGTGGTCACCGACACGTGCCGCGGGAACCGAGGTCCCGTCAATTACCAGTCCCGTGACCTGCGCCTCGGTCGTGCTCTCCACATATCCTGTGAATTCAGCACTGCCCCCGACGGTCAAAATCTCCTTATAGGCGGTCGTTGCGGCAAAATCACTTTTGCGAGCGACTGAGTCAGCTTTCGCACGGTCACGTTGCTCTTTCATGAGGACGGAGAAGCGATCCCGGTCAACAGTGAGCCCGGCCTCGGCTGCCATTTCCATCGTTAAATCAATAGGAAAACCATACGTGTCATGAAGCGCGAAGGCTTTATCACCCGAAATTGTTGAGCTACCAATATTCTTCGTTTCACTTGCCGCGCTCTCGAACAAAACATTTCCGGTTATCAATGTTTGTGCGAAAGCATTTTCTTCACCAGTTGCAATGCTGAGGATTCGTTCGCGTGAATCATTGAGTTCAGGGTATTGAGGTGCCATCACTGAGATGGCTGATTCACACAGTGTTCGAAGCGTGGGTCCGGTCGCACCCAGGATCCGCATATTACGAATAACCCTTCGCATGAGGCGCCGCAACACGTATCCGCGTCCTTCATTGCCAGGAATTACGCCGTCGGAGATCAAAAATATAACTGTGCGTGAATGATCAGCGACTACACGTAATGCAATGTCATGTTTCTCACTGATTCCATAAACCGCCCCCGAAAGTCTCGAAGCCGTTTCTAAAATTCCGCGTGTGGTGTCAATTTCATAAATGTTGTCAACCCCTTGCAAAATTGCTGCCATGCGCTCAAGACCCATTCCGGTATCGATACTCGCAGCGGGCAACGGTCCCAATATGGGGAAGTCGTCTTTGCCCGAACCTTCGCCCCGCTCAAATTGCATGAAGACTAAGTTCCAGACTTCGAGGTAACGATTCTCATCGGCGATCGGACCACCTTCGGCACCAAATTCAGGACCACGATCGTAGTAGATCTCTGAGCACGGCCCACATGGTCCGGGGACCCCCATTGACCAGTAGTTGTCATCCATGCCACGGCGTTGGATTCGTTCTGGTGGGACACCAACGACATCTCGCCAGATAGCTTCGCCTTCGTCATCATCTTGGTACACCGTCACCCAAAGGCGCTCTGGATCAAAGCCATAGCCACCGTCGTCGATGGAGGAAGTGAGTAGCTCCCAAGCAAGTGGAATTGCTTCTTGCTTGAAGTAGTCACCGAATGAGAAATTCCCAGCCATTTGGAAGAAGGAAGCATGGCGGGTTGTTTTACCCACTTCTTCAATGTCAAGGGTTCGAACGACTTTTTGAACACTTGTTGCGCGCAAATAAGGCGCCGGGGCCTCACCCAAGAAATATGGTTTAAATGGCACCATTCCGGCATTAACAAAAAGCAGTGTTGGGTCGTCCAGGAGAAGGGATGCCGAAGGAACGATTTCATGTCCACGTTCAGCAAAAAACGTGAGAAATCGAGTCCGAATTTGCGCGGAATCCATTGTTTTTACTCCTTGAGTGCGATTACGGGGTTTTCGAGTCGTGTTGTGTCGGTTGCGCGGACTGCCTAATTTTTGAGACCTGCTCACCAACACCCGCAGCGAATACCCGAGCGGAAGTTCCAGCATCCATCAGCGTGAGAACTAGTCCTTTATTCATTGACTCATTCGCCAACTCTTCCAGTTTTCGATAGGCAAGGATTCCACCAACGGCCCCTAATGAGACCCAGACCATTCTGCGCATAGTTCAGTCTAGCGATTCACCGCTACGGAGCTTCCGAAGCCGATCTGCCACGGCTCCGAGGCGTTCTTCTGCACCGTGGTGAGTAGGTCGGTAGTAGGAAGAGCCCTCCAATTCCTCTGGCAAATACGACTGCTGCGCTACTCCACTTTTTTCATCGTGGGGATACACGTAGTTGGCTCCATGCCCCAATTTGGATGCTCCCGGATAATGTGAATCCCGCAAGTGCATCGGGACATTTCCGACCCGACCCTGCTGAACATCGGACATGGCCGCACCTATCGAGTTGACAACGCTGTTCGACTTCGGTGCAAGGGCCGCCTCAAGTGTGGCGTGCGCCAAGATGATCTGTGCTTCTGGCATTCCGACCAACTGCACGGATTGCGCTGCAGCCACCGCGGTTAACAACACTTGAGATGCCGCTAAACCGATATCCTCACTTGCTAAAATCATGAGCCTTCTTGCGATGAACCGCGGGTCTTCGCCTGCGTGCAGCATTCGGGCGAGATAGTGAAGGGCTGCGTCAGGGTCACTCCCTCGAATACTCTTGATGAATGCGCTGATGACGTCATAGTGGGTGTCACCGTCCTTGTCATAGTTAATCGCAACAACATTTATTGCATTTTCAACGTCTTCGACGGAAATTTCGCGACTTGATCGAGCTAGCGTGGCATTTGCTGCCGCCTCGAGGGCTGTCAGTGCCCTACGAGCATCACCACTACCTGCGTCAATGAGTGCCTGCAACGCAAGGTCGTTCGCCGTGACGCTCGCACCAAGGCCGCGCTCACTTTCCATGGCTCGAATCAACAACGTTCGAAGTGATACCTGATCAAGTGGTTCTAACTTCACCACCACGCTTCTCGAGAGTAATGGAGAAACGACCGAGAAACTTGGATTCTCCGTCGTGGCTGCGACAAGGGTCACCCATCCATTTTCAACGGCTGGAAGTAATGCGTCCTGCTGCGATTTATTGAATCGATGCACTTCGTCAATGAAAAGCACCGTTTCAGTACCGTACAGACTTGAATCCTCGCGAGCCTTTTCAATCACTTCACGGACATCACGTACACCTGCACTGACTGCAGATAGTTCACGGAACTTTCGACCCGTTTGAGCCGAAATCAGCGTTGCGATCGTAGTTTTCCCTGTTCCTGGCGGTCCCCACAAAATGATTGAGACGGATCCTGTGCCGGTGAGCAGTAGTTGAAGCGGACTTCCCAATGTGAGCGCACGCTCTTGACCAACTAGATCTTCAAAACCCCGTGGTCGCATTCGAACAGCCAGCGGACCAACCGATCCTTGCTCAAATAAACTCACGTGTTAACAATAAGGCGTTGAAATACAGGATCACGCCTGTCCTTGCGCATTTTCCTCTTGCTCATTCTTTTTTGGCTTCGCGTCGATGCCAGCCTCCCGGCGCTGGGCGACCGTGATTTGAGTTGGCGCACCCGTTAAGGGGTCCTGTCCGCCACCTGTTTTGGGGAACGCAATCACGTCCCGCAATGAATGAGCACCGGCTAGCAGCATGCAGATTCGATCCCAGCCAAATGCGATTCCGCCGTGAGGCGGGGGGCCGAATGCGAAAGCTTCGAGGAGGAAGCCAAATTTCTCATTGGCCTCTTGTTCATCGAGTCCAAGAATTCGAAATACTTGGTTTTGGATATCTCCCTGGTGGATACGAATTGACCCTCCACCGATTTCATTCCCATTACACACCAAGTCATATGCCCAAGCGAGTGCTTCACCGGGTGACTCGGTGAACTTATTGAGCCACTCGCCATTCGGTGATGTGAACGGATGGTGCACGGCTGTCCAAGTCCAATTGCCGGCATCGTCTTGGACTTCCTCAAACATTGGAGCATCAACGATCCAAACAAAACTCCACACACTCTTATCGATGAGATCGAGTCGGTCGGCGACTTCGTTGCGGACTGCACCCAGTAACGCACGCGCATCGGTTGCCCGACCTGCTGCAAAAAAGATGCAGTCCCCAATCTGTGCTCCACTGGCAGCCACCAGACCCTCACGCTCCTGATCGCTGAGATTTTTGGCTACCGGGCCGCCGAGGCCATCTTCATTCACCGTTACATAGGCCAATCCCTTTGCGCCACGTTGTTTAGCCCACTCTTGCCATGCATCAAAAGCTCGGCGAGGCTGGTCCGCACCACCGGGCATGATGACTGCACCGACATACTCGGCTTGAAACACCCGAAATGGTGTCTGTCCAAAATACGTAGTGAGATCAACAAGTTCAAGACCGAAACGAAGGTCAGGTTTGTCACTGCCGTATCGACGCATGGATTCGTGATACGTCATCTGGGGAATTTCGCCGATCGTGTAGTTCAAGATTCCCTGCCACACAGAACGAATAACCTGTTCTCCAATGGCCATCACGTCATCTTGATCAACGAAGCTCATCTCGATATCAAGTTGGGTGAACTCCGGTTGGCGATCGGCTCTGAAATCTTCATCTCGATAACAGCGGGCGATTTGGAAGTACTTTTCCATGCCGGCAACCATGAGCAACTGTTTGAACAGCTGTGGTGACTGTGGCAGTGCATACCAGTTACCTGGTTGAAGTCGAACGGGAACCAAAAAATCGCGGGCACCCTCAGGAGTTGAACGAGTAAGTGTTGGCGTTTCGATCTCGATGAAGTCATCGTCGATAAGGACACTACGAGCGATGTGGCTCACCTTGGAGCGCATGCGCAAGATATCTCCAGAACTTTTACGACGCAGGTCAAGGTAACGGTGACGTAAGCGCACTTCGTCATTCACGGTTATGCGGTCGTCAATCGGGAACGGAAGGGGAGCCGACTTTGAAAGCACCTCGAGTTTCGTGGTGATTAATTCAATTTCACCGGAAGCTAAGTCTGGGTTAGCGTTACCCTCTGGTCGTTCTTCGACGGTACCCGTGACCGCGATGCAATATTCATCACGCAAGTCGTGCGCCATAGAGGTGTCGCGGACAACGACCTGGGCAACCCCCGTTGAGTCACGAAGATCCAGGAAAGCAACCCCACCGTGGTCCCGACGGCTGGCGATCCATCCTGCCAATGTCACTTCGCGTCCGATATCCGCGCGAGTTAACGCACCTGCTTGAGCCGTGCGAATCACGATTGGTCCTCTTTCCTATTTTCTGCTTGTAGATTTCGTAAAATTTCCTGCACTGCGGGAATCAGGCTTCCCGGCTCACTGGAGAGCTCCTGTTGATCACCACTGGTCATATTTTTGACAATAACGCTGGATGACGACAACTCGTCCGGACCAATGATTATGACCAGCGGTGCATTCGTGACATTAGCCGCTTTCATTGCGCTTTTGATGCTCCTATTGTCCACGCACACATCGGCCGCAATACCAGCTGCCCTCAAAGCAACTAACAGTAAAACTGAAGGTTCACGACTTTGGTCCCCGATCGGAATTACGAACACGTCAAGAACCCGGGAACGAAATGGGGTCAGACCTTCGGCTTCACACGCGAGAAGGGTCCGGTCAACACCGAGACCAAAACCAATACCGGAGAGTTCGCTTCCGCCAAGTTCGGCCATGAGTCCGTCGTAGCGACCCCCACCGCCGATCCCAGACTGCGCCCCGAGTCCGGGATGCACAAATTCAAATGTTGTTCGTGTGTAGTAGTCCAGCCCACGTACCATCCGTGGTGCTTCATTCCATTGCACACCAAAGATGCGAAGGAAGTCACGCACCTGGTCGTAGTGCTCCTGGCATTGATTGCATAGCGAATCGATCATGAGGGGGGCGTTAATCATTTGCGATGAGACGATTTCGCGCTTGTCATCAAGAACACGCAGTGGATTGAGATCTGCTCTTTCCCTGGTTTCCTGATCAAGATCGCAGGTGTCGAGAAACTCTTGGAGCTTGATTCGATAAGCCGGTCGGCACTGTGAGCAACCCAATGAAGTCAGGTCAAGATGAAAATCTTTAAGCCCCAATGAGCGGTAGGCTTGGTCCGCAAGGGCAATGACTTCGGCATCAATGATCGGATCCACTGAGCCAACAGCCTCAACGCCAACCTGTTGCAATTGGCGATAACGACCCAGTTGAGGTCGCTCGGCCCGGAAAAACGGCCCGCGGTACCAGAGCTTGACAGGCAGTGCGCCTTTATCCAATCGATTCTCAATAACTGCGCGCATGACACCCGCCGTGCCTTCTGGCCGGAGTGTGATTGAGCGATCACCACGGTCAGTGAAGGTATACATTTCTTTCTGAACTACGTCGGTACTGGTCCCCACGCCTCGCTCGAAAAGTTCTGTCGACTCAAAAACTGGCAACTCAATGTACTCATAACCACTTATGCGAGCCGAAGAACTGAGCTGTTCCTGAACATGGAGAAAATCTCTACTCCGGGGCGGGACGTAATCGGGAACACCCTTGGGCGCGTTGATGGTGGCCACGGGTTACAAGCCTTTTCCGGTCGAAAGGAATGGATTTGTCGCCCGCTCCACGCCGATAGTTGTATTCGGCCCGTGGCCGGGATAAACACGAGTGTGATCGGGCATTGGCAAAATAACATTTGTCAGTGAATGAGTCATTGCAGCCAGACTCCCTCCCGGCAAATCTGTGCGGCCGATCGACCCAGCAAAAAGGACATCTCCGCTGAAAACGATCGGGTCACCGCTTTCATCAGTTCTGATCACCATGGAGCCTTCAGTATGTCCGGGTGCATGAATGAACTCCCAGACCAATCCTGCGATATTGAGTGACTGGTTGTGCTCGATTATTTGAATATCTTCGGGCTCGGTTAGCTCCAGTTCACCCTTAGTCATTGCTAACAACTGTTCCCGTGCGGCCGAGAAGCTACTTCCTGCCGGATCCGCGAGCCGATACCGATCGTCAACATGAATTAATGCGGGGATACCAAAGTCTGCACTCACCGGCGCGACACTCCCAATGTGGTCAATATGACCATGAGTCAAAATTACTGCCGCGGGAGTGAGGTGATTTTCCCTCACAATTTCCTTGATCCCATCGATCGAGTCCTGACCCGGATCGATGATGATCGCCGGCTCACCCGCGCCTGCTGCCACGACGTAGGCATTCGTGGCCCACGAGCCCGCCGGGAAACCTTTGATCAACATAAGGGTGTCAGCCTACCCATGAGTATCCTTACCCACCTATCACCACAAAGTTAACGAGCCCTTGGAGAGCCACAGGATGTCGACACAAAAGCGTGAGCGCGACCTAGCGCGTGCCAAATACGAGCGCCAGCAGGCTAGGCGATCCGAACGAGCCCAGCATGCCAAACGAAATCAGCGGATAACCGCGATCGTCGTTGTCGTCGCCCTCGTCGTAGCCGGAGTCGGATTTGCCGTTTTCAATGCAACCAAGACCGATCCGGATGTGCTCGCAACTGAAGCGGTCGCACTGGATTGTTCACCCATCGGCACTCCCCGCGCGAATGACATCACCTACCCCGATGGCCCCGTGCCGCTCGAGAGCACACCAACCACTCTCACACTGGACACAAATTGCGGGGAGATTGTTATTGCCCTTGATTCGAATGCCCAGAAAACCGTTGAATCAGAGGCGTTTCTTGCAGATAGCGGCTTCTATAACAACACATCCTGTCACCGACTCACCACGGAAGGCATCTTTGTGCTGCAATGCGGTGACCCGCAGGGCGATGGCACCGGTGACCCCGGTTATTCAGTTCCCGATGAGAATTTGCCGGCCGATGGTGAAGCCAACTACCCCGCAGGCACGATCGCAATGGCAAACGCTGGGCCTGGGACCAGTGGTTCCCAGTTCTTCATCGTTTATGCGGACACCACCCTTCCGGGTGACTACACCATCTGGGGCAAGGTGACCAGCGGCCTTGACATCGTGCAAGAAGTGGCCTCGGTCGGCGTCAAGGGAGGCCTCGCAGATGGGGTTCCGGCCCAGCCAGTGTTTATCAATAGTGCAACAGTTTCCTAACATTGCTGGCAAACCCACAGTAGAAGCGACAAAATGTAGGAAAGTAGTGTTACGACAGATCCACACGCATTCACAGTGCTGCAACCTTTGTAGCCGACCGACCAGGTTCCCGCGAGAGGCCCGCCATGACGCAAACTCCATCTTCTACCGTCTCCACCAGCACAACTCCCACCCCCTCGATCCCGACTCCCGGATCCCTCAAGCAACCTGTTCGTCCAGCAATCTCGCAGGCGTCACAGTGGGGGCGCGTCAGCGAAGATGGCACTGTTTATCTCAACGCACCCGAGGGTGAAGTTGTTGTGGGCCAGTACGCGGCCGGGACTCCGCAAGAAGGCTTGACCTTTTATGCCCGCAAATACGACGATTTGGTTGTCGAAATTGATGTGATTTCAACTCGACTTGCTGAGGGTAAAACCTCAGCGGACGCGGCCTCCCAAGTGGTCAAAAGGGTGCGGGATTCGTTATCCAAACGATCATTTGTTGGCGATATAGCAACTCTTGAAGCCCGGTGCGATCAAGTTGATGTTTTGATTGAGGAAAAAAGGAGTGGTGAACGCGCACGCAAAGCCGCTCAGAAAGAAAGTGCCCACGCGGCCCGCCTCGTCCTCGTGGAAGAGGCCGAAAAGATGTCTGATTCGGGTTCGTGGAAATCGACAACGGAGCGCTATACCGCGATCGTAGAAGAATGGAAGACCCTGCCAAGAGTTGACCGTGCCTCCGAGCAAGAGCTCTGGAAGCGCCTGAGCAACGCTCGAACATCTTTCGACAAAAGACGTCGAGCTCATTTCCATGAGCTCGATGCGGTGCGCAAGGATGCCATGAGCGCCAAGCGCGATCTGATCACCCGAGCTCAAGCAGCGGTCGGCACCGCCGATGCAAAGGCGGGGATCAAGAAGTTCAAAGATCTGATGGAGGAATGGAAGAGGGCCCCACGCGGAAGTCGTGCTGACGAAGACAAACTGTGGAAGCGATTCAAAGCGGCTCAAGACGAGTTCTACGAAAAACTCAAGGCTGGAGAGGCTGCCGAGGAAGAGAAATTAGTCCCGAATGTAGCGCTCAAGGAGGAGCTTGCCGTCAAGATTGAAGCGCTCCTGCCCGTTGATCTTAAAAACTTGAAGAATCAAAAGTCCCAATTGCGCGATCTGCAGATTGCTTGGGAAAAGATTGGCGAACTTCCCAAAAAGGACCGGGCAAGACTGGATTCCCGCGTAAAAAAGGTCGAGGATGCATTCCGCGCCGTTGAAGAGACAAAATGGACTGCCTCAAATCCTGAGGCATTGGCCCGTGCAGCAGATACGGCTAATGCTTTCGCCGGTGGTTTATCAAAATACGAACGTCAACTCGAGCAAGCATTGGCCAAGGGAGACACAAAAACCGCCGCACAGCTTGAGGAATCAATTAAGAGCCTGCGAGCGTTGCTTGGAGCAGTCGAAAGCACCGCCGCAGATCTCAGTTCTTAGATACTTTGCCGTCACACTCGGTAGGCGTCAAATACCCCTTCGACTCCTCGTACCGCTTTAATCACGGAACCAAGATGTTTTGGATCGGCCATCTCGAATGTAAAGCGAGAGGTGGCAATCCGATCTCGGGTGGTGGAAACTGATGCGCTGAGGATATTGACGTGCGTGTCCGAGAGCGCCCGGGTTACATCGGCCAACAATCGAGCCCGGTCCAGCGCTTCAACCGCGATGTTGACCAAAAACATGCTGTTTGGAGTGGGAGCCCACGAGACATCAACCAGTCGCTCGGGCTGGGATTGGAGTGAATCTACGTTCACACAGTCCCCACGATGCACTGAGACTCCAGAGCCGCGGGTGACAAATCCGAAAATGGAATCACCCGGAACCGGTGTACAGCAACGAGCCAATTTGACCCAAACATCGTCGGCGCCATTGACCAACACCCCAACGTCATGATTTCGTGACTTTGTGGCAGTGCCAAATGTTGGCCTAAATGCCTCTGCCGTGTCATCGGCCGCACCGTCAACGCCACCAGCAACATCAATGAGTCGAGCCACGATCGTTTGAGCTGAAATTCGACCTTCGCCAACAGAGGCATAGAGCGCCGTCACATCTGCTTGATTCAGCCCTGCAGCGATACTTGTCAACGCCGCATTAGTCATCATGCGCTGGAGTGGCAGGCCTTGCTTGCGAACCGCCCGCACGATTTGATCTTTGCCGTTATCCACGGCCTCGTCGCGCCGTTCCTTAGAAAACCACGCTTTAATTTTGCTTTTTGCACGCGCAGAAACTACAAAGTTCAACCAGTCGCGGCTTGGTCCTGATCCGTCAGATTTTGAGGTAAAAATCTCAACTACATCGCCGTTCTTAAGTTCAGACTCAAGTGGTACTAGCTTTCCGTTTACTCGAGCCCCTACGCAACGATGTCCAACTTCAGTGTGAACTGTGTATGCAAAATCCACCGGAGTTGAGGCCACGGGAAGTGAGAAAACGTCACCTTTGGGTGTAAAGATATAAACTTCCGAGGTTCCCAGGTCATATCGCAGTGAGTCCATGAACTCACTTGGGTCGGCGGTTTCACGTTGCCAATCAACAAGTTGCCGCAACCAAGCAAAGTCATCGGTCTTGACTTGAGATCCTCCTTTGTAACGCCAATGCGCTGCCACTCCGTATTCGGATGCGCGGTGCATTTCGTGGGTTCGGATCTGCACTTCAACAGGTTTTCCATCAGGACCGATCACCGTGGTGTGCAGTGATTGATACATATTGAATTTTGGCATCGCAATGAAGTCCTTGAAACGACCCGGCACTGGGCTCCAATGTGCATGGATGGTTCCCAATGTTGCGTAACAGTCGCGAATAGAGTCGACCAAAATTCGAACACCGATCAAGTCGTAAATATCATTAAAGTCGCGACCACGCACGATCATTTTTTGATAAATTGAATAATAGTGCTTGGGTCGTCCAGTCACCTGACCTTTAATTTTGCTGTTGCGCAGGTCTTCATTTAGTTGATCGATAATGAGATTCAAATTTCGTTCGCGGGACGGCGCTCTCTGTTCAACTAATGAGTCAATTTCAGCAAACATCTTTGGATGAAGCGTGCCAAAAGCAAGATCTTCCAACTCCCATTTAATGGCATTCATTCCAAGTCTGTGCGCAAGCGGCGCGTAAATTTCGAGCGTTTCCCGTGCTTTCTTTTCCTGCTTTTCGTCGGGTAGATACCTCAACGTGCGCATATTGTGCAATCGATCTGTCAACTTAATGACGAGTACCCGAATATCGCGTGCCATCGCGACTACCATTTTTCGAACGGTCTCGGCCGCCGTAGCATCGCCGTAAGTGACCTGGTCGAGTTTGGTTACTCCGTCGACCAACAGTGCAATTTCGTCTCCGAAATCTTCTCTCAAGGCATCGAGGGAATAACCACAGTCTTCAACCGTGTCGTGCAACAGTGCTGCCGCCAGCGTTGCTGAGGTCATTCCGAGATCTGCCAGAATTTCAGCAACGGCTACTGGGTGCGTGATGTAATCCTCACCCGAGCGCCGCTTTTGATCACGATGCAAGTGCTTGGCCATTTCATAGGCCCGCTCGACAACCTTTGTGTCGGACTTAGGGTGATACTTGCGCAACGTGCGCAACAACGGTTCGATTTCTGAAGGACTCGATCGATTCGGGGCAAATCGTGAGAGCCGAGACCGGATTCCACTTTCGGCAACCGTTGTCCCGATGCCAGAGCCGGACAGCGTCGGTGTCGGGGTTACTACGTCTTCAGACATATGCCCTCCCACTGAACGCGACCAATAACCTTAGTCTACGCGCGTTCGCCAGCGGGTGCCCAAATCACGACTCATTTGCGCTTAGAGCGCGGCACCTTTCGAGGCTGGATTCGCTCTACTGGATCTAAGTTTCGAGGACTCGTTAGGTCTTCCGTTGAGAGCTCGCCCTGCCCGGACTCAGCACTCTTGCGCTGTATTTGGGCGCGTCGAGCGTGTACCCGAGCTGATAGCGCTTTCATTTCCGGGGTCGCCGACTTCAACTGGGCCAAAACAGGCGTCGCGATAAAGATGGATGAGAAAGTACCGACGGTCATGCCGATCGCAAGAACAACGGCCAAGTCCAGCAATGTTCCCGCACCGAGAAGCAGAGCTCCGACAAAAATAATCGAGAGGACCGGCAAAAGCGCTACGACAGATGTGTTGATAGACCTCACCAGAGTTTGGTTCACCGCAAGGTTTGCCGCTTCGTTGTACGTGAGGACCGACTGCCCGGTCAGCCCGCGAGTGTTCTCCTTGACTTTGTCAAATACGACCACCGTGTCGTAGAGGGAATAACCCAAAATTGTCAAAAGCCCAATCACCGACGCCGGCGTAACTTCGAGCCCAATCAGGGCATAAATTCCAATTGTGATGATCAGGTCATGGGCTAATGCCACCAATGCACCGACCGCCATTCGCCACTCAAAATAAAGTGTCAAGAAGAGAGTGACCAAGAGGATGAACACGATAAGGCCTTGTAAGGCCTTGGAGGAAATCTCTGCTCCCCAAGTCGGTCCAACTACCTGGTACTTGACATCTTCTTTTGCAATTCCGCACGCATCAGCTAGTTGACCCGCGAGAACTGATGATTCTGCTGGAGTAAGTGTTTGCGTTTGAACTCGGATAGTGCCCGATCCGCTAACAGTCACAATGCTTTGTGCACCCGTTTGCGTTTCTGCAACACCCCGAGCTTCTTCAACTGAACATGTGGCTGCGGGGAGTGAGAAGTCCGCGCCACCTTTGAACTCAATGCCAAGGTTTAAGCCACGACCTACCAATGCTCCGACACTGACCAGCAGGAGGATCCCACCAATGATGTACCACGTTTTCCAGCGGCCGACGAAATTTATTGTGACATCGCCTTGATACAGGCGCTGGCCAATCTTTGACAGTTTGCTCATGCTGATGCATCCCTTCGCTTACGGCGGGATTTGCCCGCGAGTGCGTCGGACACGCTGACTCCACCAAGTCGACCGGGGTCCAGTCCCGTCCAACGCGATCCATTCTGCAAGAATTTTGTGCGTCCGAGCAGAACCGTCACCGGATGGGTAAACCAGAATGCAACCAAAACGTCTATGAGAGTAATCAATCCCAGAACAAATGCAAAACCTCGAACGCTACCCACGGAAAGAAGATAGAGAACAACCGCTGCCAAGAGGGAGACGAAGTCAGCCGCAAGCAGTGTTCGCCTTGCCCGGATCCATCCAGTGTCGCACGCTTGACGGAGTGACTTACCGTCGCGGATTTCATCGCGGATTCGTTCGAAGTAGACAATGAAAGAGTCGGCCGTAATACCAATTGCAACGATCGCCCCCGCAACTCCAGCGAGTGTCAAAGTAAGGCCGATGGTCTTACTCAGCACGACGAAAATGACGTAGACCAACCCGCCAGCGACCACGAGTGAGAGTCCAGCCACGATTCCTAGGAGCCGGTAATAGAACAGCAAGTACAACATGACCAGCAGTAGTCCGATTCCACCCGCAATCAATCCGGCGACAAGTTGATCATTACCCACCGTGGGTGAAATTGTTGTTACATCAACGGGATCCAGCGTGATGGGAAGTGCGCCAAATTTGAGAATACTTGCCAAATCTCTTGCCTCTTGAGCGGTGAAGCTACCTTCAATCTGGGCCTGCCCGCCAAGAATCGGTTCATTGAATCGCGGGGCTGAGACGACAACACCGTCAAGGACAATTGCGAAAGCGTTACACGGCTGCGCACCGGTGCCACACTCCGGCAGAGCACTCAACTGCGTTGATGCAGCTGACAACGCTGACGCACCCTCAGAATCAAATTCAAGAGTGACAACCCACGTGACTCCACTTTGTGGAAGTTCGGCAGTTGCGTTGGTTACATTTATGCCCTTAATAAACGCTGGCTGCAATGAATACTTACTTGCGCCGGTCTGTTCACACGTTCCTAGCCATTCCTCTGGGTCATCGGGAGTTCCACCGGCAATAACGGTGGGATCCGCGCAGTCCAAGGCTGCCAGCTCACCCTGAAACTCAGGTGAATTCTCCGCAGCCTGCACAGGGGGCACCGCCACAACGGCCGCGGCACCCTCGGCTGGTGGCACCGGGGTCGGAGCGTAAATGTCCCACACGGGTCGGAAATTAAGTAGCGCAGTTTGCTGAACTAATTCAACAATTCGATCCTGATTCACACCGGGAACCGATACAACGATTGCGGCCCCATCACCTGAGCCCTGTGTGGTGACCTCGGCCTCAGCAACGCCTAATCCGTTCACTCGAGCACGAAGAATCTCAACCGTTTGCGCCAATTGCTCATCGGTGATTTCAGCACCCTCAGTGACCGCCTCAGGGATGAGAAT
>JBIIOS010000035.1:0-15161 GCA_044336805.1 Candidatus Nanopelagicales bacterium | reverse complement strand
GTCCACTAGTGCTGATCCTTGACGTCTCAGGCTCGATGGCCGACTACTCTCGAAACCTCCTGCAGTTCGCTTATTGTGCACGGCGCGCAAATGCCAAAGTTGATGTGTTTTGCTTTGGAACCCGCCTGACCCGTATCACACGATCCTTGGATCGTCGTAACCCTGATGAGGCTATGCGTCTCGCTGGCGAATCGGTATTCGACTGGGACGGTGGTACCCGAATCGGTGACTCGATTAAGGAATTCACCAAAGATGCTCGCCGGTCACGACTTGGCCGTGGAGCGGTTGTTGTCATCTGCTCTGACGGGCTTGACCGGGGTGAACCGGCGGCGCTATCACAAGCTATGGAAAGCCTTTCGCGAATTGCTTACCGAGTTATCTGGGTCAACCCGCATAAGGGCGATGTCGTGGATTATGTACCTGCTTCCCTTGGCATGATTGTCGCTGAACCTTATATAGACGAGGTGTACTCAGGTCACAATCTTGCTAGCCTTGAGCACCTAGCCAATCGACTCTCGAAAGTGAGATAAGCGTGAGATTCAGTGTTTCTATCCAGGCGGAGGGTGACCGCGAAGTGACTCTCGAAGAAGTAGTGGAATTAGCCGATGCTGTCGCAGGATTGGACGGAATCGCCTCGGGCTACGGAACCATGGGTTACGGCGCACAAATAGTTGTGGAAGCTGATGGCTCCAGTGAAGCTGCCGATAAAGCGATAAAACAGTTCGCGCAAGCTGTCGAAAAGACTTCGCTTCCTTTGTGGCCGGTTACCAGTGTGGAAACCCTCGGTGAGGACGAAGACTTTGGTGATCTGGATAGTGATCTTCAGTGATTCGCCTGGGTAGTTTGGCCGGTTACGCCTTTGAAGGCCCAAGAACCCTTGCCGGCTGGACCCCGCCAAAAGAGCCAGCTGTTTATGCCATCCTCACCAAGTCAAAACCTGAGCCATCACAGGAATTTTCAGTGATCTACGTGGGGCATGCAGATGACCTCTCACAGGTTGGGTTTCCTTTCAAGCACGCGAGAACAGCCGCATGGTTGGAGCGCGCTGGTGGCAAGTTCAACCTGCATGTGTGCTGGCTCAATGCGCCAGGGAGCAATCGCTCGCACAGAGAACAGATAACGCGCGATCTCGCTTCGGTTTACAACCCAAGCTGCAATGAAGAAAAGTTCGACAAAGCTTGGAAAGCCGAGTGGATTGGAACCTACGATGCCCCCGTTACCGATCCACTCACGACAGGTCGCAAGCCGAACTAATCTATGTCGACGCCCATGGCCTCGATCATGCGCGTGCGCCTGGTACCCATTGCTGGACGGTTGACGCCATCTGCTTCATGATCTTCATGAACGAAAGTTGCTCCCTGAACTATCCCTTCTCCCATGCCGTACAGCAAGGGAAGCGCGCCAGCAACAACACGACCGGTGGTGTTTATTGAAGTGAGACCAGGTTCGATCAGGGCAGCATCGTTCTTAATTGCCCACACTAACTCTGCTGACTCTTCGAGATTGGCAGCAACCTTCTTCAATTGAGATCCGACGATGAATAAGTAGACCGCTAACCCTGCAATAAGCAAAGCAACGTCAATGACCGACCACCACTGCAATGAACTCATGAGCGCACCTTGTCTAGTACTCGTCCGAGGAATAAATGATGTTCAAGACCCTCCGCCAACACGGCTTCCACTCCACCCGCGGTTACGCCAATGAGTGCGGTATCAGCGGTGTTGTTCTTGGCCGCTTCGAGGGTGGCCTTAATTTTTACCACCCTTGAGTGAATGCGATGCACGAATATCACGAGGAGTGTAAGAAGTGCGGCTACCGCCACAACAACCACGATCCCCAAAACGTTTGCGATCATCCATAGCTGTTCAGTTTGGGCATCCATGTCAGCCTCCTAACCTTGTACGGCCGCGCTTGAGCCCAGCGATGACCGCCAACGCAGACGTTATTGTTTCGTTGAGACCAGCGAGCCCAGCGGTATTTGTCTCAGCTTGTTCCAAGCCTGCGAGAATTTTGCCAGCCTGCGTACCGATTTTCCATGCAATTACGAGAATCGGAATAACGAGTGCAACAACAACAAGGACGACAACAAGGCCAATGATGTAGCCGATTAGCCAGCCCTCATGTCCGGTGAAATCCATGAATCCTCCTTAAATCGAATTTGCAAAGTCGCGGACAGGGGCCAAGCTGGCATTAACCGATGCCACAACCGGAACAACCGTCGAGGTCTGGGCAGCAATCACCTGAACCCCACCGTCGAGAGTGTCCAAGGTCTTCGCGGTCGCGGAAAGGTGGCCGATCGCGCGAGAAAGACCGAGTGCGGCGGCACCGATAATCAGTGCCCCAAGAATGAGCGTAATAACTGCATCAATTGGCATAACTTCTCCTATCCCAGCAACTTAGAAACCGGACCGGCATAGCGCACCGCGCCATTGGCTACTTCTTTGATTACATCATCTGTGGTTGCAAGTAACTCTGGTGTGTTGTGCAACGCACCAATGAGTGCAACACCCCCAGCAAGCGTGTCTTGCGCCGCAGCGCGGATTTGCTCGAGTGCTGCGAGTAACCGGCTAAGCAAGATCACAAGCAATGGCACCACGACAATGAGGAGAATAAGATTTCCCAACATCCACAGACTCATTTAATTTACCTCCGGACTAACGGCTAGGTGCTGATTGATAGGGCAGGAAGAAACGTGCAAACACCCGTTTTGCGGCCATGGAAAATGCACTGAAACCGATCGCGAGACCGCTGGCCGCTTTTGGACCTCCAACTGACATTGGATCGCGCCCTTCGGCAATAGCTGTCATCCGCATTTTCATGGATCCCGCGGTTTGGGTCACCAGAACTCCAGTGAAGTCCTTAACTAATCCGCGACCGTACTGAGCAGCGGCGCCTGAAATGGCAAGGTCCATGCTCATGTTGACCCTCGTCTGGCCACCAAGTGGAACGAGGGAGATATCAAGCATTGCACTAGCCGACCCACGACCTTTTTTATCCGCGCCGGAAGCATCGAGCACGATCACCTTTCGGGCGTCATCGCGGCTCTTAATTTTGACAACTCCCGTGAACTCCAGCTTCACCGGACCGGCCGAAATTGTGACATCTCCACGGTATTCGTCGTCACTCACCTTTTCAGTGAGGTCCGCGCCGGGAATGCACGCTGCAACCAGGGGAATATCATCGAAGAAATTCCACACTTGTTCGACTGGCTGATCCATGTCGAAGGTTTGGGTAATTAACATGTAACCTCCCGCTTGATGAATTTTTCTGGATCTTTTTCAAACGCGACCCGACACCCGGGTGCGCAGAAGTAATACGTGACTCCGTCATAATCGAAAGGCCTGTTTGCTGGGACACAGGCAACCGTCATATTGCACACCAGGTCAATAACCTCTGCCGGTTCAGCCTTTGTCGACGGATTCATTGAGGCCGGTCGTAATTCACCCGCTGCACGCCTTTGGACTAGTTCGCCGAGGATCGATACGGCAATTTCGCGATGTGTGGTGTGTCCCAGGTCAAGACCCACCGGGACGCGAACAGTTGACAATTTTTTCGGTGATACGCCACGATCCAATAGGTAACCCTGAACTGCTTCACCACGCTTGGTTGAGGCCACCAGCCCAATAAAGGCGGGGTTTGCGCCCAGGGCGGTCTCCAAAGCTTCTTCATCGCCGTGCCCCTGTGTCGCCACAATTACGATGCTGCCCGAATGAACCATTTCAGCGGTGAATGCCGACCCATCAATTAACTCGCCATGCCAACCGACAACGCGAACTAGTTCTAACAAAGTCATGGCCATGGGTGAACGCCCAACAATCACTACTTCGGGTGCCACGAGAACCGGCTCAATGTAGAGCTGGAGCGCGCCTTCGCTTTGGCACGACATAGGGATTGTCAAGACCCCCTCCGGGACATGCATACCGGCAAAATCAGCAGCTTGGCCGAGCCAGATTAAAGAGGGCTCGCCTTCGGCAAGCACTTTTTTTGCTTCTCGAATCACAACCGGCTCGGCACATGCTCCACCGATCCAACCGTGCAGCTGACCATCAGCGGTGATTACCGCTTTTGAACCATGCTGACCTGACGAAGGCGGCTTACGCCAAACGACTGTCACAAGCGCATACGACTGACCGGCGCGTGCGAGTTGAACCGCAAACTCCATTATGTCCATACCGCCGTTGGTTTCATTCATGTTAGTCGCTCAGCACCGGTGGCATTCCCGAGATGTTCTTTCCCGTTTGCAGTGCCTCATAAACGCGGTTTGGCATGAGTGGCATGTCAACGTTACGAACACCTGTGTGCTCAATGGCATTCATCACAGCGTTCACAAACGCTGCGGGCCCCGCCACCGTGGCACACTCACCAACACCTTTAGCCCCGATTGGATGATGTGGGCACGGAGTGACCACTTCATGCAGTTCGAAACCAGGAGTCTCCCACGCAGTGGGGATGAGGTAGTCCATGTAGTTGGCTCCGATGCAGTTACCTTCTTCGTCGAAGGTGATGTACTGCATGTTCGCCATGGCGTATGCCTCGGTGAGCCCACCCATTACTTGTCCTTCGACAATCATTGGGTTGATTCGCACACCGCAGTCGTCCACGGCAACGAAGTTCAAGACATCCCATACGCCAGTTTGTGCATCGACTTCGACTTTGCAGAAATAGGCTGCGAATGGCCAGGTCAAGTTGGGGGGATCGTAATACGAAGTATTTTCCAATCCTGGTTCCAGGCCGTCGGGCACATTGCTGTATGCAGCGAGTGCACAATCTTGAATTGTCACGCCGCGCTCTTGATTACCGCGAACGTAAAACCGCCCTAACTCCCACTCAATATCCTCTTCAGAAACCTCAAGAAGGTGGGCTGCGATTTTGCGTGCTTTCGCCCGAATCTTGCGAGAAGCCATAGCGACTGCTGCGCCAGCGACCGGTGTTGATCGGGATGCGTAGGTTCCCATTCCGAACGGCGCGGTGTCAGTATCGCCTTCCTCAACAACAATGTCGTCGGCTGGAATTCCGAGCTCGTGGGCCACGATTTGCGCCCACGTTGTCTCGTGGCCTTGGCCTTGAGTCTTCGCGCCTGTTCGCAGGATTGCCTTACCTGTCATGTGCACGCGCAATTCAGCAGAGTCAAACATCTTGATACCGATGATGTCGTATTCCCGGCTATTTCCTGCACCGAGCGGTTCGGTCATGGTCGAAATTCCAATACCCAGTAACTTTCCGCGCTTACGGGCTTCTTCTTGCTCCTGCTTAAAGGTGCTATACCCGATTGCCTCCAGTCCAACATCGAGGCATTTTCCGTACTGACCGGAATCGGTAAGGAAACCAAAAGCGGTGCGATACGGGAACATGTCGTCCCCGACCAAGTTCACTCGACGGAACTCTGCTTGATCCATGCCGAGGTCATTCGCCGCCGCATGCATCATGCGCTCTTGGAAGAACATCGCTTCAGTGACCCGGAACGAGCACCGATATGCCACGCCTCCAGGAGCCTTATTCGTGTAATAACCCTCACTGACAAGGTGAGCTGCGGGTAAGTCATAGCACGCGAATGCTGAGTGCATCAAACCAATTTTGAACTTGGTGGGTTGATCATCGGCGAAGAAGGCGCCGTGATCAGAGATCGTATGCATCCGCATTCCGAGGATTTTTCCATCTTTTCGAAGAGCCAACTCTCCTTCAAGATAAACATCGCGACCAAAACCGGTGGAAATCAAGTTACTTGATTTGTCTTCAACCCACTTGACGGGGCGTTCGGTC
Organism: Candidatus Nanopelagicales bacterium; assembly: GCA_044336805.1. Lineage (GTDB taxonomy): Bacteria > Actinomycetota > Actinomycetes > S36-B12 > S36-B12 > UBA4592. Next base: position 9,401 of record JBIIOS010000035.1, on the reverse strand, counting down.
AAGATTGACGCAAGAATCGAAATAACGTATCCCGGGTAGATGGGAACCTTGTTTCCAAATCCGCCACCAAGATCGGGGGAAATAATCCGGATCATGTGCTCGGGCAATTCAGCAACCATGGCTACAGCAGCTCGAACAATGTGAGGTGCCTGCGAAGTCATGTAGACGGTTAGTTTTCCGCTTGATCGATCATAATCCGCGATTGAACCGCAGGTTTCCAGTGGAGACGGATGCGAGCGGGGATAGTGCAGATCTATTTTTGAAACGACATCTGCCTGCGCAAAAGCGCGGTCGGTCGCTTCTTTGTCGCCAATCTCCCAATCGAAGATTTTATTTGACGTTTGATTCTCTTTATCGTCACGGATCAGGGGTGCGTCGGGGCTCTGGGCCTGAATCGGATTGACAATCACTGGTAATTGTTCGTACTCAACCACGATCTTGTCGAGTGCATCTCGGGCGATGTACGGGTTGTCGGCAACAACCGCAGCAACTTCTTGTCCTTGAAAACGAACCTTGTCTGTTGCGAGCACTGCTTGAGTGTCATAAGACAGGGTTGGCATCCAGGCTAGGTTACGAGCGGCCATGGTCTCTCCGGTCATGACAAGCCGAACCCCGGGAACCTCCCAAGCAGCACTGGTATCAATTGATTTAATGCGGGCGTGGGCGACAGGGCTGCGCAGAATTTCCACGTGCAACATCCCGGGCAACACGATGTCATCGACATAGCGACCCTTGCCACGAATAAAGCGGTTGTCTTCTACCCGGCGGCGGCTCGCACCCATTCCACCGATTTTTAGTTCGTCAAGCGGTGCCATCATGCCTCCTGGTTTTGTTCGCGCATTTTCTTTGCAGCCCAAAGGACTGACTTAACGATGTTCTGGTAGCCGGTGCAGCGGCACAGGTTGCCAGACAATGCCCAACGAACTTCGTCTTCGGTTGGATCGGGATTTCGCTCAAGGAGCGCCTTAGCTGAAAGCATCATGCCGGGCGTGCAAAATCCGCATTGGAGTCCGTGCTCCTCTTTGAAGCCTTCTTGAATGGGGTGCAACTCGCTGGCCGTTGCAAGACCCTCCACCGTTTCGACTTCACGACCATTTGCCTGAACCGCTAACACGGTGCAGCTTTTCACGGGGCGGCCATCCATCAGCACCGTACATGCGCCGCAACCGGACGTATCGCAGCCACTGTGCGTTCCGGTGAGTTGCAATGCTTGGCGCAAGAGGTGGGCGAGGAGCAGTCGTGGCTCTACATCAACAGTTCTATCTGTTCCGTTGACATTAACCGTGATCCGGCGAACTTCTACTCCAGCAGCGGGCGCTGCCTGTACTTCGTCATAGAGGCTAGTCATGTTCAGGCTGCTTTCTGCTCGCTATTGGCAATGTTGGACAGTATTCGAGTGACAAATGTTTCCACGATGTGACGCTTATAGGAGGACGATCCTCTGTGATCGGTGCGTGGCTCTGCAGCAGCCGCAACTGCTTCGGCCGCTTGTTGAATGGTCTCTGCATTTAACGATTTCCCGACCAATACCGAGATTGCATCATTTGCATCGATGGTCCGGCCACCAACTCCAGCGAGTGCGCACCCGGCACGAGTCACAATGTCACCGTCAACGTCGAGAGCAATGGCAACCGAAGCCGTGGCGAAGTCACCGACGCGACGCTCCAATTTCAAGTAACCGCCGAGAGCTTTGCCTTTAGCCGGCGGAACGATTGCCTCCACGGCGACCTCATTAAATGCGAGGGCATTAACGAATGGACCGAGGACGAAATCACAGGCGTCAATTTCCCGGCGACCATTTGGTCCTTGCGCGACGATTTTTCCACCAAGGGCAATCATGGTTGCGGACCAATCACCCTGCGGGTCTGCGTGGCACAGTGAACCAACAAAAGTTCCACGTGTTCGCACGATTGGATCCGCAACAAGGGATGATGCCTGAGCCAACGTGGGGAAATTGCCAAGAAGCTTGCTGAATTCCAGATCCTCGTGTCGGCACAGCGCACCAATGCGCAACGTACCGTCGGGGTCTATTCGGTGGTATTCCAGACCGGGAATTCCATTGATATCAACGACGCGCGCAGGTGAGGCGAAGCGAAGTTTGAGCATCGGGATCAGGCTCTGGCCTCCGGCTAATACTTTTGCTTCTCCACCATTTTGGTCAAGGATTGCAATAGCTTCTTCGACAGAAGTTGGTGCGTCGTAGGAAAATCGTGACGGATACATTCGTTCCTCTTCTGCTTTAGTGACCGGTGTCGGGGACTGCTGTTGGCATGGAATCTGCATCAGGATCGGGACGCGGCTCTTGGTGTGGCGGCCATGGGCCTTGAACAGGCTGACCCGCAACTTTCAGGAATTCAACGAACTGTGGAAATGCCCACACCGTTGGGCTATCACCTGTTTTCGGGGAGTTTTCAATGAGGGCAAACATGCGCGGGTTCCCGCGCTCCTGCCCTGAGGATTCAACCGGCATGTTTAGCCCCTTCAGTTGATGTGCTTCCTGGATCCCTGTTGCTAGTGAAACGTTTATTTAATAGCCTAGGACTCAAATAAGGTATTCGCACGGCAAATCCAAAAATTATTGCCGATGAACCGCAATTGCCTCGGCCACGATCGCGATCGCTATTTCTTCGGGGGTGGCAGCCTTAATATCAAGGCCGGCCGGTCCATGCACCCTGGACAGATCCGTGACCTCACGGTAAGCGAGCCAATCGGCCCGGGAGTTCTGCATGGCTAACGAACCCAGCGCGCCGATATACCCCGCGTCACTTTCCAAAGCGGCCATCAGACACCCTGATGAAACTTCGACATCATGGCCCATAACGACCACAGAATCGATCGGAGAGAGGGTGGCAGCCAGCCCTGCCACCGCATTGGGGCGGGGCTCAACAGCAACCTTCCATTTAAGTAGGGCCGCCTGCGCGGCGAGCGCGTCGGCGATGGGGCCGACTCCCGCAATGATCAATCGGGGGATGGGTGCCAGGACAGTGGTGATCGAGTCGATTTCCACGTTCACCATTGGCCGTGCATCGGCGCCGCCAGCCTCAATATTTATGGCCGTAACCATGTCTTCCGACATTGAGGCTACAACGACCAGCGGGCTGTGATCGAGCAAAAGCGACCACGTCTGGGAGGGGAACTGGTCCGCTGGAACTACGAGGAACTTGACCGCGGTCCCTGCGGGGAGTTCACACATGGGGCTTTCTATCTCACTCACCACGTGATCAACCAGTCGACCCGTGGACAGGTGCCGGGCTGCCGCGTCGGTCAACAAACCGTCAAAAGCTCCCGATGCTAAGCGACCAATCCTTCCTCCACCCGGAGTTAAGGCCAATGCTTCATCAGATGCCGTAGGCAACACCATCCAGGCAATATCGGCTCGGGTGCCCGAGCGAACACATGCCGCGACACTCAAAGCGATGTCGTACACATCAATCACCTTTTCTTGAATTTTTTACCAAGCCGACTTCTACCGAATATCTGGATGATAGCTAAGCGAGGGCGCAATACACGTTGTTTGAATAATACGATGGCATGGACTTACACTTGGTTCACCATGCGAGAAGTGATCACAGAACTACTAGCCGTTCATCAATCTGGTGGCGCAGCGATGGCAACCGTTGTCCAGACTTGGCGCTCCGCCCCCAGACCAGCTGGTGCATCCATGTTGGTCACACCCGACGGTGAGGCTGTTGGAAGTGTCAGTGGCGGGTGTGTGGAAGGTGCTCTCTTTGAAGTGTGCAATGAAGTAATCGCGGACGGCATTCCCCGATTTGAACATTACGGGGTCAGTAACGATGATGCATTTGCGGTTGGACTGACCTGTGGCGGCATCCTCGAAGTATTTGTTGAGCCGGTCAATCAAGATACCTGGCCAGAACTGCCCGAGATAGCTGCTCGGATTGACCAAGGCGATCCTGTTTGCATCGCAACAATAATCAAAGGTCCGCATTTTGTTGGCCGACATCTAGTGATTCAACCGGATTCAACATCGGGTTCGCTGGGCACCGATCGCCTCGATGAAACGGTACGAGATGATGCACTCGGCATGTTGGCCGCCGGACTCACGGGAACAATTGAATACGGACCCGACGGTGAACGCCTCGGTGAAGGACTAACTGTATTCGTAGCTAGCTTTGCCCCACCGGCGCGAATGTTTGTTTTTGGAGCCATCGATTTTTCAGCAGCTTTGGTTCGGGTTGCCAAACTGCTCGGTTATGTCGTGACGGTCTGCGATGCCCGCCCAATTTTTGCCACGGCCAAACGTTTTCCGGAAGCTGATCAGGTTGTCGTTGATTGGCCACACCGCTGGCTTGAGCAACAGGAAGTTGACGAACGAACCGTCATTGCCGTCCTTACACACGATCCAAAGTTTGATGTCCCGGCTCTGAAAGTCGCACTCGGTACCAAGGCTGGCTATATAGGCGCAATGGGTTCGCGGCGCACCCACGAAGATCGAGTCACGCGATTGCGAGAGGCTGGCGTTTCCGATTCGGAACTTGCGCGCATTCATTCACCCATTGGACTCGACATTGGCGCTCGTACTCCAGAAGAAACCGCAATAAGCATTTGCGCCGAGATTGTTCAACACCGTTGGGGCGGTGGCGGTCAACCACTCGCACGGACGAGCGGCCCGATTCACCCAGGTGCCCCACGTTGAGCGTCACGGTTAACTTATATGCCGCCGCGCGCCATGCGGCAAAGCAAGATTTCCTTACCGTCGAAGCTGCGTCCCTCGTGGAAATTAAAGCTGAGCTGATTCAACAAATTCCTGGCTTGGCATCGGTAATCCCTCAATGCTCTTTCATTGTCGACGGTCATTCATTTGGAATATCGGGCGACTGCGATATTCATGCGGGGCAACAAATTGATGTTATGCCGCCATTTTCTGGGGGTTAAACTTAACCGCCAATTGCGCTCATGGGGCGGTCGGGCTTGATGAAGTTAGGGTCATTTATTCCATGTCCCGGTAACTTTGACTTAGTCACCGACTCAATTATTGCCTGCACTCCTGCATCGATTTCAGACTGAGGGAGGCCCGAGCGCAATATCGCGCGCACATCAGTTTCGTCACGGGCGAAGAGGCAGTTTCGAAATTGGCCGTCGGCGGTCAACCGCAGGCGATCACATGCTGCACAGAACGGACGGGTCACACTCGCGATAATCCCCACTGTTTCTGGGCCACCGTTCACGTAGAACTCCTCGGCTGGCGCAGATCCGCGACTTGTTACCGGGGTTAGTTCAAATTCACGTTCAAGTTCGCTCTGGATTTCATCTGCAGTGACCATGACTGGACGAGCCCACAAGTCACCAGCATCTAATGGCATTTGCTCGATGAATCGAAGATTCCAATCATTGGCCAATGCATGTCGCAGGAGCGGGATTGCTTCATCATCATTGACTCCCTTGAGCAGGACCGCATTAACTTTCAGCGGCGTAAGACCGGCCGCCTTAGCCGCTTCGATTCCCTCAATCACGTCATGGAATCGATCACGGTGAGTCATCTCTTTAAACCGCACAGGGTCAAGGGTGTCCAATGAAACATTAACGCGCGTAAGCCCAGCATCTTTGAGTTCCTGAGCAACCTCGGCTAACCGTAGTGCATTTGTTGTTAGAGAAATTCGAGGTGGTTGGGGTAATTCGTTTATTCGACGTACTACATCAACAATGTCACGACGTAAGAGTGGTTCACCCCCGGTCAATCGAACCTGAGTGATACCAGCATCAACACAAAGACCAATTACCGTGACGAGTTCATCAGTGGTCAGGAGTTTTTCGTTGGCGATCCAGTCCGAGAAATCTGCAGGCATGCAGTAGGTGCAGCGCAATGAACATCGGTCGGTTAATGACACGCGCAAATCACGATGAACACGACCATAAGTGTCAACGAGCTGTTTGGATCCACTCACGCGCAATTCACCCACTCGTCTGTTCCATCGGCAAAAAACTGATGCTTCCACACGGGAAGTTTCTCTTTAATGAGGTCAACTAAAGCACCCGCGGCCACGAATGCGTCACCGCGGTGGGAACTAGCCACAACAACAACCAATGCAGCCTGGCCAATTGGGATCTCCCCCACCCTGTGGACCGCGGCAATTCCCGTGACGTTTGAGTTTGCCGCGAAGTCATTAACCACGGTTTCCAACACCTCCTGTGCAGATGGGTGACCTTCATAGGTCAAAGAAACCACTGACCGCCCATGGTCATGGTCTCTCACATCTCCGCTGAATAAGACAACCGCTCCCGTGGATGAATCGCTTACCAGCGCCTTTATCGCCAGGGCGTCAATCTCTGACTCGGTCACTTCGGCATGGTGAACAACGGCTGGCATGGTTCGCTCATTATGGTGCAGCATGGTCGATTTAGGCAATGTGGCACGTCACCGAAAACTTTGCTGGATCTCAAAAATCACGGTCGCGACACTGTCACTTTCTGGATCGAGGAACTCGTAGTGACCCACGTCAGCAATTTCAACCAGCCTTACACCGCTATGCGTCACCAAAAATTTATGAGTTAGCGCAACGGGAACAACTCGATCGTCGCTTCCGTGGATCACAACCATCGGCGCGTGCGTCAACCCGATTTGATCTGGCTGTAACTCTTCCCAGACACCGGAGGTATCACCTAAGGGCTTCCCGATCCATTTCGCAATCTCTCCCTCATCCCAGCCACCGATTGCAATTCCGGCGAGGTCAGTCACGGGTGCCAAGGGGAGGACCGCGTGGATACCATCATGTGTTGCCCCCGTGATGGCGAGGTAGCCACCTGCGCTGTGTCCGATAACAACTACTCGACTCTCCGCAGGGGCAAGAAGTATTACCTCTGCAATTGCAGCGCGGACGTCATTCACCGTTTCTCGGGGATCAGCGACAGAACCTGCTCGGCGGTATTCAATGTTTGCGACTGCCATCCCTTCGGACGCTAATCGACGCGACAACGGCTCGTTGACGGTTCTGTCATATTCCGCGGCAAAGTAGCCACCATGAATTGACACGACCCAGAGCTTGGAAGTCAGGTCACCCCACAGGTCCATAACCTGCAGAGGATGACTGCCATATGTCACCGTCTTTGGATCACCCGGATATCGGCCAACTGACTCAGAAACGACACTTTCAAACCACTGCAGCAACTCTGCATCATCGAGACTATCTCGATTCATCAGTGGCAGGTACTCGATGGAGGAACATCCAAAGCCGGATTGCGCCGGAAAAAGCCAAATGGCTTCAAGGAGAATCCGACGTACTCAACCGGCATTACTGGCCAATCTTCAGGCCGGACGAAGTGCGTTGTCCCGAAAGAATGCCAGAGCACTACGGGTTCTTGGCGAAGCCCACGATTAGCTTCCATCCATAACGGTAAGCCATCTCCGCCTGGATGTTGGTTTGGAAACTCTCCCGACGGATACCTCTCACGCTCGTTATAGCGAGTTACCCACAAGGCGGACTTGGCAAACATCGCCCTTCGGGCCACACTCGAATCGGCATCAGCGATCATCATTGCTGTCTGAGCCGGAATGAGCTTATAAGAAACTGGGGAACCAAACTCATTGATTGACTCTTCGTTTACGATCTGCCACACTCGTCCACTCTCAAGATTGGTCTCACGTCTACCTTCAGATTCACTTTCAAGGAAGGTTGACCGCTTCCCGATAGCGTTTCCATAAGGATTGCCCGGTCCCATCGGCACAGGCACTGCATCTACTTCAACGACGGAGTTACGTTGGCCGTCCACGGCAGGATCAATACGTACACAGAACATGTGTTGATGGTGTTGGCCTGCCAACTCTGGGGCCACCCGACCTAGATAAGGGGATGAATCACCGGGAGCTAGGTAGGCCGTTTGAATAATTCCGGTTAGCTTAACCTCACACTGGATCGTGCCGTCCTGGTAGAAATACCAAAAAAATCCATAATCATAATTGCCGACGGTCGTCCAATAGGAAATGACCAATCTACGGGACCTACGAACCCAACTACCACCCTGACGCCAATTTGCACCACGCCACAAAACTCCAAAATCCTCTTCGTGGAGACAGATGGCTCGGTCCAATGTGTACGGATTGCCACCTGCATCACAGAAGTAAGCGTCAAAATAATAAATTGAGCCCAAACAATCACAACCCAAACTCAGGGAGTTAGCAAGAGCACCCAATCCATATTCGCCAACATCAAAAGCGCTGCGCCAGAAATGAGAAGGGCGGGGATCTCCATATGGAACCACCATTTCAGCAAACGCCATACGATCTACAACGGTACGGATTTGACCGTCATCGTCGTAGCAAATGTCGTGGAGCACCATCCCTTCACGAGCATTCATCGACACTCGGAAAGACCACTTTTGCCAAGAGACTTTCCATCCATCAACCGTGAAACTCGGACCGTCTGGTTGAATGATTTCCAGTGGCTTTAGATCATCGCGCGGCACCACGCCGTTGTCATCATGAAAGTTGGAGTCCTCGTCAGGAATCGGGAAAAGCTCATCGTCTACAACCGTAAGAACTTGTCCATTTGTCAGATCTACATACGTCACAAGCCCATCGATTGGATGCGCATAGGCATTGTCCTGTAGGTTTTTTGGGAGATAGCAAACCGCTCGAACAATGCGCAGACCACGCTCATTCTCAAAACCAAAATTTCCAGCAGACATAGGGTCCACCTGGACGATTTCAAAGTCCGTGACACCCCGCTTACGCATCGCAGCCTGCCATTCGGCTGATTCCTTCACGATTCTCTCAACTTCAATGAATTCGTCGACGACAATTGGAGGTTGAGCCGTGATTCCTCTTGCCGAGAGATTGTCGTGGCCAACTACTTCACCGTGTGGGAGAGCGACCACCCACTCTTCCGTCATGTGGGTACGCTGATCCAGCGTCACGACTCGGACACGACGCTCCGATGGTGTCCCAACGCTTGACTCCCGAGATGGTTCCTCCAAGAGCATGAGCGAGAAAAGCACCTCGGTCGCATCTCCGAGTGCTCCTCGTACCGCCGCTGCGGCGGTACGAATCTCACTAGGGAGTAATGAATCCAAGATGTGCTGAGGTGGTGCTTCCGGGTCGAATTCACGACTCACCAATGTGGACTTCACTGATTTAACCTCCCGGGCTAACCACCGAGTTCAGCCGAATAGTCAAGGGTCTTTCCGGATCGAATACGAAATTCTGCAACAAGCCAACCCAAGAGTGCTGCCACGGGGATCAGGATCAGCAACAATTTGGCTGATTCAGGGGCGCTGCCAAGAATCTCGTAGTTTGTGAGCGCAAGTATGAGCACAATCACAAGCCCGATGCCAGAAATTGCTGGAGCAATCACAGTCGTCCAAGGATTAGTCTCTAGTTTGGTTCGTGCAAAGAACACAATAACCGACACACTTACAGCGCACAAAGAGATCAACAATCCAACAGT
>JBIIOS010000167.1:0-3866 GCA_044336805.1 Candidatus Nanopelagicales bacterium | reverse complement strand
TAGATATTTTGGTTAACAACGCCGGCATTCTCCGCGATGGTGTTCTGTGGAAGATGACCGATGAGGATTGGGATGCCGTCTTGGCAGTTCATGCCGGTGGCACTTTTAAATTCACACGTGCTTGCGTCCCACATTTCCGCGCACGATCCTACGGACGGATCATCAACGTCACTTCCTATACCGGACTGCGTGGCAACACCGGACAGGCTAACTACGCCACTGCGAAGGCTGGGATCATCGGCTTCACAAAAACTGCAGCGAAGGAATTGGCACGGTTCGGGATTTCCGTCAATGCGATCTCACCGAATGCTGAGACGCGCATGGTTGCAGCAATTCCACCAGAGAAATTAGCTGAACTCGCAGCGGCGATTCCCATGGGTCGTTTTGCGCAACCATCAGAAATGTGTGCCGCGGTGGGTTTCCTAGCCTCAGACATTTCGGGTTACATCACAGGCGTGGTTTTGCCTGTTGATGGTGGAATTTCAATGTAAGTGTGGTCAGTCTGTAAACAAATCAATCTGTAATAAGGCTTGACCGCAAAACTTCAAGGGTGTCTTTGGAAACACCGATGGATCTCAGATATTCATCTCCGGATCCATACTCGCTGTAAAGCCCATCAAGGAAACCGCTCATGGTCTCCGGGGCAGAGTCTTGAACCCCCGGTGGTTGTTTATCTAGGTACTTGCCGTAACTCTCGAGACGAACTAATCGAGCGTGCACCTGCGGATACGTTTCACGCGATCGCACATAATCAGCAACGATGGCTTCACGCTCAACATTGATTGCATCCAGGATCACTGCGATTACAACGCCGGTTCGATCCTTGCCGGCCGCGCAATGAACGACTGCGGGAAGACCCTCACTTGCCAGAACTTCAGCGATAGTTGCGAAGGAATCGCTGCTCACGGTAAGAAATCCCAAATAATGTGGCACCAACATGTCTGGGGTGATCAACGGGACGGCTGTGCCAGGAACACTGAGATCCACGCTGACCAAAGGAGCGTTCACATGCCGGACTTCACTGTGATTTTCCAGGGAGCCGCGACCCTCACGGACGACCTCCCCCTCGAGCCGGAGGTCGATCACGGTTTGAAGACCAACTTCAGTTGCAAGTCGATGGGCATCGGAATCGCCTAGTTCCTGCAGAGTGTCACTGCGAAAGAGACGACCTGCCCTAACCCGACCACCTCGTGTTGTTGGAAGTCCGCCAAGATCACGCCAGTTGTAGGCCTGTTGGGGTGTCCATGACGTGTCCATTTTTTCCAGTATACATCTGATGTTTCTATGCGCTGGATTCCGCAACCGAGTAGACTCGAAAATGAAAAACATTCACATCATGAGGAGAAAAAATTATGCGTGACGCAGTCATCGTCGGAGCTGTTCGCAGTCCCATCGGAGTGGGTAAGCCTGAGAAGGGCTCACTGAGCGGCATTAACCCGGTTGATCTCTCCGCCATGGTGCTCGAAGGACTGATGGCACGCACGGGGGTGGACCCCGCTCTGGTCGACGACGTGATCTGGGGATGTGTTTCACAAGTTGGCGAACAATCATTTAACGTCGGTCGAAATGCAGCGTTGGCAGCTGGTTTCCCCGAGTCTGTGCCCGGGGTGACCGTTGATCGCCAGTGTGGTTCGAGTCAGCAAGCGGCACACTTCGCAGCTGCAGGAGTTATTGCCGGCCAGTACGACATGGTGATCGCCGGTGGCGTTGAGTCGATGTCTCGAGTCCCGATGTTCTCAAACACAGTAGGTGGCGACGGTCCTTTCGGGCCTCGTATGTTGGATCGCTATCAAAACAATCTCGTCCCTCAGGGAATCAGCGCCGAGATGATCGCCGCTCAATGGGGTCTTTCGCGAACTGACCTTGACGAACTCGCCGTGGCGTCCCATGCACGCGCCGCAGCAGCCACGGAGTCGGGAATTTTTGCCGAGGAAATTATCCCAATAACCACCGCGGCCGGAATCATCTCGACCGATCAAGGAATCCGCCCGGGTACCAACCTAGAAGGTCTCGCTGCATTGAAGACCCCGTTCCAAGAAGGTGGTGTCGTCACTGCCGGTAACGCCTCCCAAATATCCGACGGTGCAGCAGCGCTACTCATCACAACATCTGAGCGCGCTGCCGAATTAGGACTCACACCACTAGCCCGATTCCACACCTTCGCACTTGCCGGAGTAGATCCAGTAATCATGCTGACGGGTCCCATTCCCGCAACCCAAAAAGTTCTTCAACGTAGCGGCTTGTCCATCTCTGACATTGGTGCCTTCGAAGTCAATGAGGCTTTCGCTTCCGTACTAGGAGCCTGGCTAAAGGAGACCGGGGCATCACACGAGTTAACCAACATCAATGGAGGTGCGATGGCACTCGGTCACCCACTCGGTGCTTCCGGGGCACGGGTAATGACCACGCTCGTCCACCAGATGCGCCGAAGCGGAGCTCGTTATGGACTGCAATCAATCTGTGAGGGTGGCGGCATGGCCAATGCCACAATCCTCGAGCTTCTGTAGGGGCGTCACAAATGGCAAACAAGGTCTGCGCCAGTGCGGCCGAAGCACTCTCCGACATCAATGACGGTGCAACTATTGCTGTTGGAGGATTTGGTCTGTGCGGCATTCCCAGCGTCCTTATCAATGCGCTTCTGAAGTTGGCACCAAAAGATCTCCGGGTGGTGAGCAACAACTGCGGCATTGATGACTGGGGGCTTGGCCTACTACTTCGAGCTGGGCTTATCTCACGAATGACTTCTTCTTATGTCGGGGAGAACAAGGAGTTCGAGCGTCAATACCTTTCCGGTGAACTCGAAGTCGAACTCGTACCGCAAGGAACCCTCGCTGAACGTTTGCGTGCCGGTGGCGCCGGGATTCCTGCCTTCTACACTCCAGCAGGAGTGGGAACCTTAGTCGCTGAAGGGGGAATGCCGCTGCGTTACAACGCGGATGGCTCAGTGGCAATTGAGTCCGCGCCGAAAGTTGTCGGAACATTTGACCTTGACGGCGTACCAAGTGAGTACGTTCTAGAACACGGTATTCGCACCGACTTCGCCCTTGTTCGAGCAAGTGTTGGCGATACGGCTGGGAACTTGGTTTTCCACCAAAGTACTAGGAATTTTAACGCGCTCGCTGCAGCTGCCGGGCGAATCACAATCGCCGAAGTAGAGGAACTCGTGGAACCGGGGCAAATCGACCCCGAACTCGTCCACACGCCGGGAATTTTTGTGCAACGCATTGTTCCGCTGACTGGAGAACAGGCCGCCGACAAACGTATCGAACGTCGCACAGTGAGGACCGCCCCATGAGTTGGAATCGCGAACAGATGGCCGTCCGAGTAGGTCAAGAGCTCCAAGACGGGCAGTATGTAAACCTTGGGATTGGCTTGCCAACGCTTATTCCTAACCACCTTCCGCCCGGTGTGAACGTGATTTTGCAAAGTGAAAATGGCATCTTGGGAACCGGGGCTTATCCCAATGAAAATGAAGTCGACCCTGACCTCATCAATGCCGGCAAAGAGACGGTGACTGTTCTTCCCGGTGCATCATTTTTTGACTCAGCAACTAGTTTCGCGATGATCCGTGGCGGCCACATTGACGCTGCTGTTCTCGGCGCCATGCAAGTTTCCACACAGGGTGACCTCGCTAACTGGATGATCCCCGGCAAGATGGTTAAGGGGATGGGTGGCGCAATGGACCTGGTCCACGGTGCCAAACGCGTCATAGTCATGATGGAACACGTTGCCAAAGATGGAACCCACAAGATCGTCGATACGTGTGACCTTCCGCTCACCGGTCGCAAGGTTGTTCACCGGATCATTACCGACTTGGCGGTCATCGACGTTACACCCGAGGGTCTCGTTCTCCGTGAGACCGCACC
>JBIIOS010000166.1:0-3898 GCA_044336805.1 Candidatus Nanopelagicales bacterium | reverse complement strand
TTCCGTTGACGCCGGGGACAGCCCAGAGTTTGATTCCAGCAACCTTTTCGGGTGCACCACCCTCATCCATGTGAATGTGTGCAGTATTCGTGCACACAACAGCCTCCCATGGATTCATGATGGAGGACAAGGCAACCACGTTGGCGCCGGTTCCGTTGAATACCGGATAAACACCAACAGGACGGCCAAAAAGAGCGGCCATACGTTCATCGAGTTCGGCCGTGATCGAATCATCACCGTATGCGACCTGGTGACCAGAGTTCACCCGCGTGAGTGCTTCCAGAATTTCTGGGTGTACGCCCGCATAGTTGTCGCTAGCGAATCCACGCCACGGTTGCATGCTGATGGTTTCTGCTCGATCACTCATGGGGTGCAGTATTCCTCATAAGCCAACTCCGCAAGCCTGTGGCAATCGACTTCGATTTCTGGCAATCCACGAGTACACAACGTTGGCTGCGGGAAGCACTAGAGGTGAATCCAAAATCGCACCTAGCGGAGCGACTCGACTTGTCCGCAGAATCTGCGCCACAGCCGCAGCCCCGCCAAACGTCTTCCCTGAAGGAGCTAGAAATACAACCTCAGATTGAGCGCGCTCCAATGTGAGGTCTTCTTGCGCACTCGCGAAATCAAATGACTGAAATCCAATGAATTCGACATGGGCGCCAAGGCGGCCCGCTAAACGAACCGAGGATTGGCAAATCCCGCAGTCTGCATCGAAAATACAGATAGCGGTCGGACCGCTTCGGTGATTAGTCAAATGAAGGGTCCTGCGTCCGAGAGCGCTTGATTTCATAAAACCCGGGAACCGATGCAACAAGGAGTGCGCCATCCCACAGCCTCAATGCGTCTTCACCGACCGGCATGGGAGTTATCACCGGTCCAAAGAATGCAACGGGTTCACCGAAGGGTCCCGGAATCGCGATGATGGGTGTCCCGACATCTTCACCGACCAATGAAATACCTCTCGCGTGGCTTGCTCTCAATTGAACATCAAAGTTTTCGGAGTCGGCTGCCGCGGCCAGGGCCTCCGGTAATCCCACTTCGGCTAAAGATTCGGCGATTATCGTGTCGTAATCTTTTCGGCCCTGAACATGAATTCGGGTCCCCATAGCGGTGTACAGCGGGCCAAGAACAGAGTTACCGAACTCGACTTCGGCAGCGATACACACTCGAACAGGCTTCCAGGCCGTCGCCAACCGCTCGGCGTACTCCGCCGGGATGTCCTTACCCTCATTGAGGACCGCAAGGGACATGACGCTCCACGTCACGTCAAGATCTCGCGGGACGCTCACTTCAAGTACCCAACGGGAAGTTATCCACGCCCACGGACACCGCGGATCAAACCAAAATTCAACTTCAGTAGCCATATCCCTATCCTCCCACTCTCCCTGATTGTCGGCAGAGCCACCTGATCGAGTAGTAAACGAGTGACATGCAAGGATTCCGGTATGACTCTCACAGAAGCAACCGGTTCCCGCTCTGAAAACATCACGCGCGCTGAGGCCAGTGAGCGCTCAGACTTAATTTCAAGCACCTCCTATGAGGTTGAACTTGATTTAACGTCAACAGGACCAACATTCACGACCACCACGACCGCGCTATTCGCTTGCACAACTCCCGGCGCCCAAACGTGGATTGACCTGATCGCACCCACCGTTGAATCTGTGACCCTCAATGGAACTGAACTTGCGATTGCCGAGGTGGTTCACGGCGCCCGTATTTCACTCCCTAATTTAGAGGCGAGCAACACTCTCGTTGTTGTTGCCCAAGGAAAGTACATGAATACGGGCGAAGGCCTGCATCGCTTCATTGACCCCGTTGATAACGAGACGTACCTTTACACGCAATTCGAGTCAGCGGACGCGCGACGCATGTATGCCTGCTTTGAACAACCTGACCTCAAAGCCACATTCACCCTAAGCGCTACCGCACCAGGACATTGGAAGGTAATTAGTAATTCGCCCATGGCCCAAGTGACCGAACACGACAACGGTTCCAGAACCTGGGAGTTTGAACCCACTCCAATAATTTCCACCTACATCACAGCTCTTGTTGCTGGTCCTTACTTTGAAGTGCGCGATGAGTACGCGGGACCATTTGGCACCTACCCGCTGGGCATTTATTGCCGCCAGTCACTTTCTGATTATCTTGACTCCGATGAAATCTTTGAAGTTACCAAGCAAGGCTTTGCATTCTTTGAGGACCAATTCAAAGTTGGCTACCCCTTTGCGAAATACGACCAGCTCTTTGTCCCAGAGTTCAATGCGGGAGCAATGGAAAATGCTGGCTGTGTCACCTTCTTAGAAGATCTCATCTTCCGTAGTCGCGTCACCATTGCTGCCTATGAACAGCGTGCAAACACAATCTTGCACGAGTTAGCCCACATGTGGTTCGGCAACTTGGTCACCATGACCTGGTGGGATGACCTCTGGCTCAATGAATCATTTGCCGAGTGGGCCGCGCATCACGCGAATGTGCATGCAACCCGTTACAACGATGCATGGACAACATTTGCCAATTTGCGCAAGGCGTGGGCCTACCGCCAAGATCAGTTGCCCTCAACCCACCCGATTGCAGCCGACATGGTTGACCTTGATGCAGTTCGGGTGAACTTCGACGGAATCACCTACGCAAAGGGTGCATCTGCACTTCGCCAGCTGGTCGCATGGGTGGGCGAACCTGAATTTATGGCAGGCATCGGCGTCTATTTCAACAAGCATGCTTGGGGAAACACGCAGCTGAGCGACCTACTTACCGAACTGGAAGCAACAAGTGGCCGGGATCTTTCCGGCTGGACCCGCGAATGGCTACAAACAAGTGGCGTGAACCTGCTGCGTCCAATCGTCACCGTTGATTCCCAAGGCAACTACTCGTCAGTCGTTATCGAGCAGGAACCACCCACCTCACCGATAGGTGTTGAACCAACCCTGCGTTCACACCGGGTCGGACTTGGGCTCTACGACTTAACCGATGCGGGACTGGTGAGGCGCGAGTTCATTGCCGTTGACGTCACCGGAGCCCAGACGCCGATAACCGAACTTGTTGGCAAGAAGCAACCCGATTTGTTGTTGGTCAACGACGGTGATTTGACCTTTGCCAAAATACGTCTTGATGAAAAGTCGTGGAAAACCGCGACCACCCACCTGGGTGGGATCTCAGATTCACTCGCTCGCGCTGTTATTTGGAGCGCTGCATGGGACATGACTCGAGATGCAGAAGCAAGCACCGGTGAATTCCTCGACCTTGTTTTAGCGGGAATTGAACGTGAAAGCGATGTTGGTGTGACCAGCGGTGTTTTGCGTCAACTCTCAACGGCTATTGATCAATTTGCAGCCCCTAACCACCGCGAGGAGTACCGACTTCGGCTGGCCCAAGCGTGTGAAGAGCTGGCTGCAAAAGCTGCCGCTGGCAGTGACCACCAGCTCGCATTTACTCGCGTGTTTATTGGCAACGCAACGACAAACGCCCAGCTGGAAACAGTTGCCGGACTCCTTGACGGCACGACCACCTGGGATGGACTCACGGTCGACACCGACCTTCGGTGGTCACTACTGCGAACACTTGTCAGCAATGGAGTCCGAGGTGATTCAGAAATTGATGCCGAACTCGAAGTAGACAACACGGCAACCGGTCGGCGTCAGGCAACTCTGGCACTTGCTTCACGGCCAACGATGCCGGCCAAAGAGTCAGCATGGGATGCGGTTATGCATAACAACACTCTTCCCAACACGATCATCGAGGCAACAATCGGCGGATTCCAAGATCCTGATCAACGTGACCTCATGGAAGCATTCGTTGATCGCTACTTCGAGGAACTCCCCAGCGTTTGGGAAGAACAAACCTTGGAGATGGCCCAAGACATCACTTCCGGGATGTATCCGGTCTATGCAACTTCACC
>JBIIOS010000165.1:0-3943 GCA_044336805.1 Candidatus Nanopelagicales bacterium | reverse complement strand
ACATCGTCATGTTATCTGGTGCGCGGCCGGTCCATCGAGACAATATTTTGATCCATGAGTAGATTTACCCAATGGATCAGATGCTCATTCGCGCCCTCGTGGGCACAGTACTTTCCCTCATACTTATCGCCCTTGCCGCAAAACGAGGCTGGTTCCTATTTTCCCTCGCCCGGACTGGCCGCCAGGCGGTTGGCCGGTTCACCGATCCCACGATCCGCGTAGAGGCAGAAGCCACCGAGGTGCTTGGCCAGCGCAAACTGCTTAAGTGGATCGTGCCGGGGGTTGCACACGTCTTTGCCTTCTGGGGCTTCCTTGTTTTGGGGCTGACAATCATCGAGGCATTCGGTGCGCTGTATGTGGCTGACTTTGCTGTTCCTTTCATTGGCACCTGGGCGATCGTCGGTTTTGCCGAAGATCTGTTCGCCATCCTCGTGCTGGTCGGTATCACGATCTTTGCCCTGATTCGCCTGACGAATGACCCGCGCAAGGAAGGTCGGGCTTCACGCTTTTTTGGTTCCCACACTGCTGGCGCCTGGCTCATTTTGTTCATGATCTTCAACGTTGTTTGGACACTGTTCCTCTACCGCGCCGCCCAGGTGAACACCGGAGTATTCCCCTTCCCCGATGGCGCCTTCGCATCCGAGTACTTCGCAACGTGGATTAATGGCCTTGGTATCCACACCAATGAGTGGATTGAAACAGTTGGCCTATGGCTCAATATTGGGGTCATCCTCGTTCTGCTGCTGATTGTTCTCAACAGTAAGCACCTTCACATTTTCACCGCTCCGGTTAACGTTTACACCTCACGTCGACCCAACGCCCTTGGCCCGCTGCAACCCATCATGTATGACGGAAAGCCACTTAACTTCGAAGATCCTCCAGAGAATGCGTTGTTTGGCAAGGGCCACATTTCTGAATTCACCTGGAAAAATTATGTTGACTTTATGGCCTGCACCGAGTGTGGGCGCTGCCAAGATCAATGCCCAGCATGGAATACCGAGAAGCCGCTTAGTCCAAAGCTTTTGATCATGGATCTTCGTGACAACCTTTTCCAGTCCTCGGACTACCTACTTGCGGCGAAGGGTTCCAATTTGGGTTCCGGTGAACTCGACGAGACCGCATTGGCGACATTGACTCCCGAGCAACAGGAGCTGGTGCAACGGCCATTCATTGGTGACCGCATGGATACCGAACACGCCGGAACCGATGGTTACACATACGACGGTCACCGTGACTTCTCACTTGAACTTCCCGTAATGGGTAGTGACGTCCTATGGTCGTGCACCATGTGCGGCGCCTGTGTTAATCAGTGCCCCGTTGACATTGAACACATTGATCACATTGCAGACATGCGTCGTAACCAGGTCATGGTCGCATCAGATTTCCCCAGTGAACTCAACGGTATGTTCAAAAACGTTGAATCCAAAGGCAACCCTTGGGGCATGAACGCCGCCGACCGCAATGCATGGATCTCAGAAGTGGACTTCGAAGTTCGGGTTTTCGGCCGCAACGGTGAAGACGTGATTCCTGCCGACGTTGACTACCTTTTCTGGGTTGGTTGCGCTGGCGCATTTGAAGATCGCGCAAAGGCCACTACCAAAGCGGTCGCTGAACTACTTCACACAGCGGGAGTGAACTTCATGGTTCTGGGTGACGGTGAAACGTGCACCGGTGACCCTGCACGCCGAGCCGGCAACGAATTCATTTATCAAATGCAAGCCATGCAAAATGTCGAGATGCTCAACGAGATCAAGGCAACCAAAATTGTTGTCACTTGCCCGCACTGCTTGAACACTCTTAAGCGTGAGTACCCACAAATTGGTGGTGACTACGACGTTGTCCACCACACTCAATTACTGCGCGAATTGGTCAACAACAATCGACTCACACCCATTGCCGAACCAGGCGAGAGTGTCACCTACCACGACCCTTGTTATCTCGGTCGTCACAACAATATTTATGTACCGCCACGCGAACTTCTTGAAGCAACGGGTGCAACGAAGATCGAGATGAAGCGCTCCGGTGACAAGTCGTTCTGCTGCGGCGCCGGTGGAGCCCGCATGTGGATGGAAGAAAAGATCGGTACTCAGGTCAACAAGAATCGCGGTGACGAAGCAATCGCTACGGGAGCGAAGACAATCGCGGTTGCTTGTCCATTCTGTTCCGTCATGCTTAACGACGCTGTTACTTCACGCCAACAAGAAGGCCTGGCCGAAGGTGTGGTCGTCTCTGACGTTGCAACGCTGCTGTTAGAAGCGACGAGGAAAAAGACTTTTAGTTAATAGCAGTTAGCTAAATACCTGATCAAGAATTAAATCGATGAGTGCAACCCAGTCGTCATTGTTGTATGGGGTGTCGGAGACGTCATTGATAACCTGTCCGAGCGTGTACGCCTGAATCAGCACTGCTCCTGCATGCGGATTGAACTTTGTCGAGAGCCAGCCTCGGTTTTGCGATTCGCGAAAGAGGTCTTCAAGTGCACTGGTTAACCTGTCCTGCTCAACGGCCAAAGCACTGCGGAAACGAAGGTTGCTGCCGGCCATTCCCAAAGCACGTGCTCTTTCGAAACGATTGGCGGACAAGGACGGGTCTTGGGTTGCTCGGGTGACATGTCCCAGGCCAGCCATGAATTCATCTCTGTCCTTTGATTCATGAACAACTTTTTCAATTAAACCAATGCTGGCATCTACCAAAATACTGAACCGACTAATCATCGCAGCTTCAATGAGTTCACTGAAATCGTTGAAGTGGTGATACAGGGAACCCTTGGAAATCCCTGACTGCAACAAAACTTCATCAATGTGCACTTTGTCAGGTCGATCCCCATCCATCATGGACATGGTGACCGAGATGAGGCGCTCTTTTGTCGGGTGCGGACTTTTGGTCATATATAAAGTTTATCCTTAGGCGGAAAAAGACCTACCTTTTAGTGGAAATAGCCTAAATCTTGGTCCGGTGGAAATTCGCAAATGAGCGACTCGCTGTCGGCCCACGCTGCCCCTGGTAACGGGATCCATATTTATCAGATCCATACGGGTGGTCAGCGGGACTGGACAAACGAAATATGCACAGTTGGCCAATCTTCATGCCGGGGAAAAGCTTGATAGGCAGAGTTGCCACATTTGAGAGTTCCAACGTGATGTGACCGGAGAAACCAGGGTCAATGAAACCTGCCGTTGAATGCGTGAGCAAACCGAGACGACCAAGTGAGGATTTTCCTTCGAGTCGACCCGCGAGGTCGTCGGGGAGTGAGACAACTTCCAAAGTTGAACCGAGAACAAATTCACCCGGGTGCAAAATGAACGGGTTGTCACCCTCGGGCTCAACAAGTCGCGTGAGGTCCTCTTGTTCAATGCTCGGATCAATATGGGGATATTTGTGGTTATCAAAAACCCGAAACATGCGATCCAGCCGCACGTCAATACTCGACGGCTGAATCATTTCCAGGTCGAATGGCTCAACAGCGACGCGTTTATTATCGATTTCGGTCAGTAGATCCCGGTCAGATAGCAGCACGTGGGAAGGCTACCGGTTTTGGCTAACCGACGTGCCAATAGGCACCGAGTGTCCTCTTACTTAACGACGATTTTCCCTTGCTGCCACATTCTTACCGCCCTTGTTCGCGGGTTGAAGTCAGCATCATTTCCTAGGCCCAACGCTGTAAACGTGCGCTGAACCAAAGCCTCGGTCGAGCGAACAGTGGCACCGCGTTTCCTGGCCATCGCGGCGTTTGTGTAGCCCTCAGCGATAAGTGAAAGAATTTCACCTTGTGCTCTGCTAATGCGAATTTGTTCTTCCACATTTATTTGCGGGACTCTTGATTCGGTTTGCCCGGTGATCGATTCGTTGACCGCGGACACCAATTCGGAGACCGAACTTACTTGGGCTTTCACCAAGTAGGTGACGCCGCCGGTGAGTTGGTTCCCCA
The DNA here is from genome assembly GCA_044336805.1 of Candidatus Nanopelagicales bacterium. Classification (GTDB taxonomy): domain Bacteria; phylum Actinomycetota; class Actinomycetes; order S36-B12; family S36-B12; genus UBA4592. The sequence goes on along the minus strand of JBIIOS010000165.1, from coordinate 15 downwards.
TGGGTAATGCCAATG
>JBIIOS010000164.1:0-3945 GCA_044336805.1 Candidatus Nanopelagicales bacterium | reverse complement strand
GTTGCTTCGGCGACGATATGAGCTGTTTGCAGTGCGCGCAAAATGGGTGAAGAAACAATATGTGTCACGTTGCCGCGAGTTTTTACTTCCTGGGCGAGCGCTTCTGCTTGCTTGACCCCGATAGGCGCCAAGGGAACATCAACTCCACCGGACCCGCTGAATCTTTTCTCCAGTGAATAAGTTGAGGCACCGTGCCGGGCCATAAGCGTTGTAACCGGCGTGCCTAAATCGGCCCAACCGACCAGGACATTGGGTTTGGCTCGAAGAACTTCCTCTGTGATATCGCGTGCCTGCAACTCTTGAACCGAACCGAGAAGATCTTGACCGGCAAGTTCATTCAACTCGTTTATCCCTGGTGTGTATTGACGCTTAATTCGGACAGGTGTTGTTCCGTCGAATTGATCGAGTACTTCATTGACGATCGCATCAGCTGCGCGGTTTTGCTCACGAGGCACCCAGGTATAGGTAACCTGACCTGCCGGTAATACGGCTCGAGCGACTTTGGCCAGATCACGCATGTCCGGGTGTTTAATCTGCCACCGTCCCGACATTTGTTCAACGATTAATTTGGAATCGAGTCGCACTTCAACACATGCATCAGCGTCAATCTCAGCCGCAGCCTGCAACCCGGCAATAGCTCCCCCGTATTCCGCGACGTTATTTGTTGCGATCCCGACAGATTCCCCTACTTCGACAAGAATTTGACCGGTTAAAGCGTCACGCACAATTGAGCCAAAGGCAGCCGGGCCTGGGTTGCCCCTACTTCCGCCGTCGGCTTCAACGATTAAATCCCGGGACATGAATTAAATTCCTGAGTCAGCGGTTCTAATGAGAATGCAGCGACATTCCTCGCACTGAATCACTGCATCGGGTGTGGCCGCTTTAATTGTATTGAGTTCTTGAGGTGGGATTGTGAGTCTGCAACCTTCGCACTGTCCACGGTGCAGTTTGGCTGCGCCCATACCTTGATGACTTTTGCGAATTTTTTCATAGAGTGCCAGGAATTCTGCGGGCATCCCTGCCGCCAAATTCTCGCGCTCTTTGTGCACATCAGCCAGATCTGCGGTCAAAGCCGCCAGTTCAGAGTCAAGTTCGGCGCTAACAGCTTCAAGCTGGGTCGAGAAATCTACTTTCTGCTGCGCAAGTACCTGAACGGCTGCCTTCGCACCCTCAACACGCTCCATAACTTCAAGTTCAACGTCTTCTAAATCAAGTTGGCGCTTACCGAGTGATTCCAGTTCATGTTGAAGATTCGAGAGTTGCTTAGGGTCGTTGATTTCACCTGAATTGAGCATCTCTTGATCTTTGGCAACACGCTGGCGCACTACTCCAACATCGCCTTCAGCTTTTATTGCTTCACGCGCAAGGTCACTCAGAATCATTTCAGAGGCAATGTGTTGATCACGCGCACGCTCAAAACTTGATTCAAGTTCCCTTTTCACCTCAATAGCAGGCAGGGTGGCTCGCTTATATTCGAGTTGAGCGGCTTCCGTGTCCTTTGCCTGGATACTAAGGAGTTGCATTTGGATCTGCGGGTCGACATTCAATGCAATCTCCTAGTAGAGCGGCTCTGGCGGCTATTGAGTTTTTTGACTGAGTTATTCAGCGGTGCTGACGTGATGTCCGCTCCAAGGATCTGTTTGTACGTTGGACACTAATGTACTCACAGCCGCTCCCAGTTCACTCTGCACCAATGCTGCCACCACCGGCACCCACGGCCATTCGGTTGCGAAGTGTGATGCGTCAATGAGGGCGCATTCTTCACGCGGGTGGTCCAGAACCCGGTGGTGCTTCAGGTCTGAGGTGACATAAACGTCGGCTAACGTGGACGCAACGGGCAAAAGGAAGTCACCGGAGCCTCCGCAGACCGCAACCATGTCAATTTTCTTATTGGGATCCCCCGCAACACGGATTCCGCCAGCTGTTTTCGGCAGTGAGTCTGCAACGTACTGGGCAAATTGAGCCAAAGTTTGGGTTTTGGGTAACCGACCTATGCGACCGGCCCCGGTGAATGGCGTTTCTGCGGGTTGTAGGGGCGCGCACTCAACGAGACCCAACGCTGCAGCGAGTGCGTCCGAGACACCGGGGTTTGCATGGTCTGCATTTGTGTGGACATTAAACAACGCGACTCCGTGTGAGATCGCTTCGTGCACAACCCGGCCACCTAATGTGTCGCGTGCCACGCCGTGAACACCGGTAAGGAAAAGCGGGTGGTGGGTGACAACAAGATCGGCTTGGAGATCAATTGCTTCGTGGATTACGTCAAGTGTTGGATCAAGGGCGAAAAGTATCCGCTTAACGGTCGCGCTCGGATCACCACAGATCAAACCAACACTGTCCCAATCCTCAGCAGTCTCCGGAGGGAAATGGCGATCTAGCAGTAAACACACTTCCGAAACATTAGGCATATTGACAGATTACCCAGCACATATGACAAATGTGGAGTCACCCGCCGGGTGACTCCACATTTACGTCAAATCTAAGGAGAACGTTTAACCCGCCAAGCAAGCTGGGTCATACAACGCCTCAGGAATCATGGCATCTGCTGCATAGGTTCCATCCGTGTAGGTTCCGCAGGCATCAGCTGCCGCCTTAGGAATCCAGAACTGGCCTTCAGCTTCGAAAATCACCATGACAGGGGCGCCGGTTTCACCTTCGGCGGGGTCTGCTGAGGCGTAGGCCCAACCACCTTCACATTTATAGCCGGTGACCACGTACGTGGCGAATGCCGGATCAGCATTGACCGCTTCAGCCATTGCTGCATCACTGCATTCGGCCATGCCGCCTACCGATACTTCATCTGCTGAATCACTCGAACAACCGGCAAGAATGAGGGAAGCGGCTCCAAGGAGAGCAATTCCAGCTAGTGCAATTTTCATGAAATACCTTTCAGAATGTGTAAGCCCCAAGGTCCTTGAGGCACTCATCAGGGTATCGCTGATCTATCGGTTTTCTCAGCAGTGAAACCAAGAAGATAAACCACACCCGCGCACACAACCGCCACCAGGAACAACGCGCCGTAAGAACCCAGCACGGAACCGAGAACGTGGGACACAACAAACCCGGCAATGACCACCAGGACACCGATGAGTGATCGCAGGATTCCGACTTCCTGTTTCATCAAGTAAAAAGCTACTGCGCCGATCCCAACCATTACCAGCCCACCGAGCCAACGAATGTTCGTGAGGTCGGCTACCGCAAACCCCAATGTCAGTGCCAAGAACACAAGTAGTGACGGCATGACTCGTGTAATTGGGAGTGCGTGTTTCACAATTAATGATAACTCTGCAAGGGCAGCCCATCCGTTTCCCGGGAGCGATGCGCAACGTGGTTACGGCCCCATGTAATCTGTGCGTTTCCGGGCGAGTAACTCAGTTGGTTAGAGTGCATCCCTTACAAGGATGAAGTCGGGGGTTCGAGTCCCTCTTCGCCCACCACCGTCCCCACGTTAAAGACCCAATCGTTAAAGACCCAATCGTTAAAGACCCAATGTTGGTTTATTGAACCGGCTGTAAGCCCCTCACGAACGTCCTGATCTCTGCCAGAGACATGTTGGCCGAATACACCTCTACATATGTGGGTTGCAGCCCCGCTCCACCCGCCGGCAGTGTCACTGTTGTGTAACCCTGGCCTTTGCGCAGCAGTGTTCGATTAGATTTGGAGCAGGTACTTTTGCCGCCCTTGCACGAACCCATGACCGTTGCGGTGGCACCCTTTACCGGGAAAGTAGCTACCGGTCCTACTTCATCGGGGCCGTCCTCACAAGGCGACGGTGCTTCAGTAATTGAGATCCAGCCGCGATTGCTCATCTGCGAGCCGTAATCAGCGTAAATCGAATCGTCTTTGCCGGGACAGGAGGACATTATCTGAAAACTGGTGTTCTCCAGATTTATCGAGGTCGATGGGGCATAAACGGTATAGGTCAAGCCGACCTGGGCTTTCTCG
>JBIIOS010000043.1:0-13836 GCA_044336805.1 Candidatus Nanopelagicales bacterium | reverse complement strand
AAAGGCGCCCGAATCTGCACCATCAAGCGCTTTAACGCCGCAGCGACGACCTTGAGTTGCCCAACGCCCAACAAAGCCGGCACCTACCGATTCAGGGTCCTCGCCGTGACCCAAATGGGACAGACCCCAGCCTCCGGTTTGAGTGCCGCAGTGCGGATTTGATAACGAAATCCGTTCATTAATCTGTCGTTCACCACGAATTCCGACATCCGATAACATTTGTATAACATCCATGTCGTATAGTTGAGATACCGGACAACCCGGGAAAACACAATAACTAAGGGACGTGAATGTTATGCGGAGCTTTGGACAAGTTCTCAGTCAGATTTTCAAACCGAGCTCACACCGATCATTTCAGCAAGAGTGGGAATTCCAGCGGTCACAGGCAATGAGCCCATCACACCGTGACGAAATTGATGCAATCTTTAGCCGCCACGAAGGCTGAGGACGACGCAATCGATTCCTTCTCGATCAAAAAACTCGCAAAGAAGTCTTTGCGAGTTTTTTCATGCCTTCGGCCAAACTCAACCCGTTCGTTAAACCCGATACGCCGCGGGAGCATGCTCAGGAACGTAGGGATTTTTGGGAGCGATGGGTGACACTTTCTTGTATTGCGCACCAAGTGTGGGCCGAGTGTCCACCTCACCTTTATTAGGCCAGAGGGACATTGCTCGCTCAGCCTGGGCTGTGATTGTCAACGACGGATTGACTCCCAGGTTAGCTGTGATGGCTGAGCCGTCAACAATGTGTAGGCCGGCGTATCCGAATACCCGGTGGTAACCGTCAATCACGCCACTATCAGAATCACTGCCGATGACACAACCGCCAACGAAGTGCGCCGTTAAGGCTGCATCAAAGTTTTCAAACACACTGCTACCCGGTCGTCCGTCAATAATCGCTGCGGCGCGTTCAACAACTTCCTGTGCAACCGGAATGTAAGTTGGCGCTGGAGTTGATTCAGATGACACCGTGCCCAGTGACCAACGTCCGAATCGGTTGCGCTTGCCTTTGAGAGTCAATGAATTGTCAACGGTTTGCATCACGAGTGAGATCACACTTCGCTCGCTCCACGACTTCACGTTCAAAGCAATAGCAACATCTTTAGGGTGCTTGACCATTTCTCTCATCCAGACGGACCAGCGTTTCCTGCCGATCTCCGGTGTTGTCATGATTGTTTGCAGAAGCCCCATTGAGTTGGAGCCTTTTCCATAACGAACCGGCTCGACGTGGGTCTGTGGATCAGGAAAGAAACTGGAGGTGATTGCAACACCTTCGGTGAAATCAGTCTTTGTGGTCTTTGCAACAGCACCCAGTATCGACTCAGAGTTGGTTCGTGAGAGTTTCCCTAACGTCGGCGAGAGATTCGGAAGAACACCTTCGTCTTTCATGTGGTGTAACAACTTCTGAGTGTTATAGGTTCCGGCAGCAAAAATCACATCAGTTGCCGTGTAAATGCTTTCCTTTTTAGAACCGGTTTTACGAATTGTGATTCGGTATCCACCGTCCTGCAACGGTTCAACCTTGGTCACCGTTGACATGGGCATAACTCTCGCACCAGCGGCTTCTGCCAATCCGAGATAATTCTTGGGCAATGTGTTTTTCGCGTCGTAACGGCAACCGGTCATGCATTCTCCACACTCAATGCACCCGGTTCGAGTTGGTCCAACTCCCCCAAAAAATGGGTCTGCTGATTTCTTTCCGTGGCCTTCGCCGAAGAAAACTCCAACAGGGGTGAGTGTGAAAGTGCTGCCCACTCCCATGTCTTCGGCAATCTCTTTCATCACAATGTCTGAGGGAGTCATGGTGGGGTTCTGGGTGACCCCCAACATTCGTTTGGCTTGGTCATAGAACGGAGCTAGTTCACTTTTCCAATCTGTGATCTCACGCCACTGCGGGTCTTGGAAAAAAGTGTCTCCCGGGACATACAGGGTGTTTGCATAAACCAAACTGCCGCCGCCCACACCTGCACCGGCAAGAACGGCGACCCCTCTGAGCACATGGAACCTTTGTATTCCAAAGAATCCCAACTCGGGAGCCCAGAGAAAATTCTTGAGATCCCATGAATTCTTTGCGTAATTCTCCTCGGTGAAGCGGCGACCAGCTTCAAAGACACCAACGGAATATCCCTTTTCAGCCAATCGCAACGCGGATACAGAGCCGCCGAAACCTGACCCGATGATTGCAACATCGAAGTCGGTATTTGGCCCATTGCTCTTCACGGCAAAACCCTAGAACATATTCACGTCTCGTGCGCTCCATTCACCCGAAGCTGTTCTGCGTGCTAGCCTTTACATACCTTGGGGAGCTCGCGGGATCAGCGGGCTGAGAGGGCAGTTGCCACTGCTGACCCATTTAACCTGATCTGGGTAATGCCAGCGCGAGGGAGTGGAAATGTTTCGTTTAATTGCTGTAGTCATATCTGGCGCGATCGCCATTAGTGCCTGTTCAAGTTCACCTGACTCAACTCCTGCACAGGGCAACGATGCACCATTGCAAACTGTGCGAATGATCACGCATGAGTCATTCGTGCTGTCCCCGTCATTCGTCTCTGACTTACGTGATCAAGGTATTGATCTGCAAATCACTTCGACGGGGGATGCCGGAACTCTTACGGCGAGCGCAATTTTGGCAGCGGGCGCACCCACCGCTGATTTGCTTTTCGGAATTGATAACACCCTTGCAGTTCGGGCAACCAACGAAGGTGTTTTTGAGTCCTACACATCCCCTGATCTTGTATATGTTTTGCCAGAGTTCGCTCAGGACACACAGGGCGGATATCTCACGCCGGTTGATTTCGGTGATGTGTGTATCAATAGCGATAACGGCTGGTTTGAACAAAATGATGTAACGATCCCCACGTCACTTGAGCAACTTCCCGAAATTGCCAACCTACTCGTGGTTGAAGATCCCGCGACCTCCTCGCCTGGACTTGCATTTCTACTTGCGACAGTCGCACGATTTGGCGCGGATTGGCCGGCTTATTGGGAAGCATTGCGCGATGGCGGCGTGGCCGTTGCTGGCACCTGGACGGACGCCTACTACTCGCAGTTCACTCTCTCCGGCGGAGACCGTCCGCTCGTAGTTTCATATGCAACCAGCCCCGCGGCTGAAGTTGTGTTTGCTGAAGATGTAACCGTTACTGAGCCAACAACATCGGTGCTCACGGACTCCTGTTACCGGCAGGTGGAGTATGCAGGAGTGCTTGCCGGCGCTGAAAATCCATCAGGGGCGCGAATGGTTATTGATGCTTTACTCTCGCGAAAGGTGCAGGAAGACATTCCATTAAACATGTTCGTCTACCCGGTGCGAGCAGATGCGACATTGCCTTCTGTATTCACCTCTTTCACACCAGTAATTCAAACGAGTACTTCGCTGCCACCAGAACAAGTCAATGAAGAACTTTCATCATTACTTGACACCTGGGGAACGGTGATGAACCGCTGAACAGTGTGCTTGCTCAACATTTACCCCGGAGCCTTAAGTGGCTGTGGGTTTTTCCTGCACTCCTATTCCTCGTGTTCTTGATCTTTCCCCTGATCAAACTTGTAGCTACCGCGTGGAGCGGAGAGATGCTCGGGGAACTAACGAATTCAGCTCTTTGGCAGGTAGCGCTGCTGGCAGGTGGTCAAGCAGCCCTCAGCGTGGGCCTCTCACTCCTACTTGGGATTCCCATCGCACGTGTTTTGTTCACCTATCAGTTCCGCGGACGGGGGTTCATCCTTGCGTTGGTCACGGTTCCATTTGTGCTGCCAACCGTGGTTGTCGCCCTGGGATTTCGGTCCTTGTTCGGTGACGCAATTCCTAATGGACTGATACTCGTCGTGCTCGCTCATGCCTACATCAACATTGCTGTTGTTATTCGCTTAGTTGGAGCTCAGTGGGCAACACTGGACCCGCGAATGGAAGTCACCGCTGCCACGTTAGGAGCCAACCCATTCCGTGTTTTCACAACAATTACGCTACCTTCGCTGCGTAACTCGATTGTGTTGGCAGCGAGCGTGGTATTCATTTTCTCCTTCAGTTCACTTGGCATTGTTGTCGTATTGGGCGATGGCTCGAGTACCCGAACGCTGGAACAGGTACTGCTGCGTTCCACTTCAGTTCTACTAGATTTTCCAGCAGCCTTCGCAGCTGCAATCCTGCAATTAGTTGTTGTCAGTTTGGTCTTCATTATTTCTGCCCGAATGAGTCGCGATGAGCCCCGGGCCACAGTTGTCCTTGAACGCAAACAGGTTTCTGGGAGAAAGCCCATAATATTCGTCACACTCACCTGCCTAGTTGCCGTGATTGTTGTGCTTGGCCCGATTGCGAGCATTCTTTGGTCGTCGATCTCAAGCTCGGGAGGTTTCACCCTGCAATGGTGGAGTGACCTTGCCAGCACTTCGAACACTCGAATCGGATCACCCATTGATGCACTTGTTAGGTCACTTAGTTTGGCCCTGGGGACCGCTGTCATCTCCGCAATTTTGGGCGGAGCAATAGCAATCGCTGTTATGAGCAAAAAGGGATTCGTAGTCACACTGGCATTGATTCCCCTTGGCATTTCAGCAGTAACACTCGGGCTGGGAATCTTGCTTGCGTTTTCGCGCGGATCACTTGATCTACGTGGAACCGGAGCGCTAATCCCCATCACTCACGCGCTCATCGCAATACCAATTGTGGTTGCTGTGGCAACGCCGAGTTTGCGCAATGTTGATCCCCGTCGGTATTTTGTTGCGCTGAGTTTGGGTGCTGCCCCAATGCGCGCTTGGTGGACAGCGTTTGGGACGGTTTTTGGCGGTGTCATGTTGGCCGCTGGCGGACTCGCGGCAGCAGTTTCCCTCGGTGAATTTGGTGCAGCCACCTTGTTATCTCGCACAGACGCTCCCACCGTTCCAGTACAGATTGCTCGACTATTGGGTAAGCCGGGCGAGTCAGAATTCGCAACCGCCGCTGTGCTTAGCGTGATACTCATAATCATCTCGATGACACTTCTCTTGATTGTTGACAGAATTGCATCACGAAAGGTATTCACGTGACCCATTCAATTTTGCAAGTTAATGACTTGATGATCGGATACGAAAAATCCCTGACCCCTGCTTTGAATTTCTCAGTTGGCCCGGGAGAAATCTTGGTGGTTGTAGGAGAGAGCGGATGCGGGAAGTCAACCCTGTTGAGCACTTTGGCTGGAGTGAATCCACCACTGAGTGGAGAGATCTTGCTCGATGGAAAGAATCTCAGCGGGGTCCCCATTCATAAACGCAAAATAGGCCTGGTGTTTCAAGAGCCACTGTTGTTTCCTCATTTGTCATTGATCGACAACATTGGTTATGCGCTTCGGGCTGGAGGCGAGTCGCACAATGCCGCTCGCCTCCGGGCTACTGAGCTTCTTGACTGGGTTGGTCTCAGCGCGATAGCTGGCCAGAAAACTTGGCAACTTTCGGGTGGGCAAGCAGGGCGGGTTGCACTCGCACGGGCAATCGCTGCACAACCAGCCGTCCTGTTACTCGACGAGCCCTATAGCGCCCTTGACCCTGAAACCCGGTTACGCCTGTTGGCTGATGTCAAGAACTTGGTCACTAAAGAGGGAATCCCGACAATTCATGTCACCCATGACCGAAGCGAGGCGGATTTGCTGGCTACACGCACCTTGACGTGGTGAAATCTCACCCTGCGATACTGAAGTGTGGTCCGACTCAAACGCTTTAAACCAACAACCTACGTTCGGCTGGCTGTTCTCACCTCATTTGCTGCTTTTTTCGCGTATTTGGTGAGCGAGGCGATTCCCTATGCATCCCCCGTCCCGGCCGCCATCACCGCGATAGTTGCAACACGGGTGACTTTCCACCACGCGGCAAAGGAAACTTCGATTCAACTTCTGGGTGCACTCGTTGGCGCCGCCCTTGCACTTGTCATCGTTTCCTTCATTGGTAGTGGCGCAGTAGTGATTCTGCTTCTTGTTGCTTTGAGTTTTGTAATGGCGCGATTGATGCAATACAGCAATCCAGCTGAGTCACCTGCTGTCGCTGCGAGTTTGGCGGTAACGGTTATTTTGGTGGTTGGCTCACATTTGACAACGGAGTTAGCATTTGAACGTTTCAACGGTGTAGTGATCGGCGCATTATTTGCTTTAGTCGCCTCTTTTCTGGCATCACCAACACGCGATACCCAAAAACTGGCTGCCGGTCTCAATGCGGTAAAGGTTCAGTTGGCTGAAGTGCTAGCCCGCATTGCAACGGATCTTCGAGGTGATCCAACCAAAGACGATGCGACCGCCTGGCATGACCAAGCAGTCGAGTTGCGTAATAAAGTCCTTGGACTCGCGGCTCAGTACGAGGACTTGGCCAAACACTCACGTTGGAGTCCGCGGATCAACAGTGTTGATTTGAACTCACTCAAAGAATTACTTCGAGCCAACCAGGTGATGAGCGCTCGAGTACTCAATATTGCGAACGACCTTCGCAGCGCAACACGCTCACAATCAAGTACCCAAATCCCCAAGGCAGCACTTTCACCTCTTGCCGACCTACTCGAGTTAGCGGCAGGCAACCTCGCAAACGATGACCCGACTCAAAGTATTGGCATGACTGCCGCCCACCAAGCGGTACGTGGAGCAGACGTGACCGCACAAATTGCATTGATCGGCGGGATCGTCTCACATGTGAACCAGATCAATAAAGCGTCAACTCACGAGACCGATGACACTTCTCATTTGGACATCACGAACGAAAAAGACTAAGAAAGTTTAGCCAAAGCTGCTGCGTAATCATCAGCGTTGCGCTCTTCACCCGGGCCATTAACTACCAACCAGCGGACGATTCCTTCTTTGTCAATAACGTAGGCGGCCCGAGTCGCGAAGCCTTTGTCTTCGAGGAAGGCGCCGTACTCCTTCGACGCTGCACCATGAGGATAAAAGTCGCTGAGAAGACTATGCGTGAATTTTTCCTGTTCCGAGAAAACTTTCAAACTCGGGACAGGGTCGCAAGAGATGCTGAGCACTTCCGTGTCATCGTTTATAAAATCAGTACGACGGTCGCGAATGGCGCACAGTTCGCCCGTACAGATTCCCGTAAAGGCGAATGGGTAGAACATAACAACCACATTTTTTTTACCATGGAAATCGGAGAGGGAGACAATTTCACCGAATTGATTTGACAGGGTGAAGTCTGGGGCACGATCGCCGATACCAAGAGGCATGGCTGGAACACTAACGCTTAGCGCGCGGTGCAACCAATCGAGTCCCCTGCCAATTCTCCCCCGCACTTATTGTGCTGGTCTGCCGTAAGCCCGCGGTTTGGGCAGCGTCCGTAATATCTTCAGGCTCAATATGCCCCTCGCGACCAGGCTTCGGCGTAAGAAGCCAAACAACCCCTTGGTCGGCTAATGGGCTAGTTGCGTCAACGAGTGCATCGGTGAGATCACCGTCGTCCTCGCGAAACCACAACAAAGCGGCATCCACGACTTCGTCAAAATCGAGATCAACGAGGTCAGAACCAATGATTTCTACAACAGCCTCGCGAAGATCAGTGTCGCAATCTGAGTCGTAACCTATCTCTTGCACAATTTGGCCTGCAGTGAATGAAAGCCGGGAGGCACGTTCAAGGGCTTGGGATGAAACGCTCACGGGGCTAGTTCACCCAAGTCGAAGGCATTTGGCAAGTGGATTGGGTAAAGATCTAAAAACTTGTTCTGCGCAAGGTTCACGGCCGTAGCCTAGCGAAACTCCGTAATGATCCCCGGCCCGTCGTAAGATACGGACCAAGGCAGATCGGGCACTACTCCAATTGCCATACGACTATATTCACTCGTACATTCACTCGCAGCGATCCTGCAGGTGAGAACTGAGAGGCAACACTCATGCCAAATCCCCTTTCACCACTTCTCGCAGGTGGGCTCCCCACTCAATACGTCGACGTTGACCCAGCCGAAACCCGGGAATGGCTCGAGTCATTTGATGGTCTCGTCGAATCTGGCGGCAACTACCGTGCACGCTTTCTCATGTTGGAACTGCTTCGCCGGGCTGCAGAAAACAATGTTGGGGTCCCCAGCCTGCGCAGCACCGACTACATCAACTCCATTTCCCCCGATAACGAACCTTGGTTCCCTGGAGATGAAGTTGTAGAACGCCGAATTCGCGCAATGATCCGCTGGAATGCGGCAATCATGGTGCACCGGGCCCAGCGCCCCGGAGTTTCTGTAGGCGGGCATATTTCCACCTATGCCAGTTCAGCAACCCTGTACGAAGTTGGCTTCAATCACTTTTTCAAAGGCCCCGACCACGCCGAGGGCGCCGACCAGATTTTTTATCAAGGTCACGCATCACCCGGAATTTATGCACGAGCATTCATCGAGGGTCGTCTCACGGAAACACAAATGGATGGATTTCGTCAAGAGCTTTCTCACCCCGGTGGTGGCCTTCCTTCCTATCCGCACCCTCGCCTCATGCCTTGGTTCTGGCAGTTCCCCACCGTATCCATGGGAATCGGGCCGCTCAATGCGATCTACCAAGCTCGCTTTAACAAGTATCTACATAACCGTGGAATTGCCGACACATCAGGCCAAAAAGTATGGGCCTTCCTCGGCGACGGTGAAATGGACGAAGTTGAGGCCGTAGGCGCAATCAGTCTTGCAGCCCGTGAAGAACTCGACAATCTGATCTTTGTAGTGAACTGCAATCTGCAGCGACTCGACGGTCCGGTTCGGGGTAACGGCAAGATCATTCAAGAGCTTGAATCCCTCTTTCGCGGTGCTGGTTGGAATGTGCTCAAGGTTGTGTGGGGTCGCCAGTGGGATGAACTCCTCGCGGCTGATCGTGATGGCGCTTTAGTCAATCTGATGAACACCACACATGATGGTGACTTCCAAACCTACAAGGCAAATGACGGTGGGTACATTCGCGAGAACTTCTTTGCTCGCGATCCACGTACCGCAAAACTCGTTCAAGGTTGGTCTGACGAAGACATCTGGAATCTTTCCCGCGGTGGTCACGATTACCGCAAAATGTACGCGGCATACAAGTCGGCAACCGAAACAAAGGGCCAGCCAACAATCGTTCTTGCTAAAACGGTCAAGGGCTGGAAGCTTGGCTCAAGCTTTGAAGCACGCAACTCAACCCACCAAATGAAAAAACTGTCATTGGAAGACCTCAAGGATTTCCGTGATCGGTTAAGCATTCCTATCTCCAATGCCCAATTAGAAGCAGATCCTTATCTCCCTCCCTACTACAACCCAGGGCTCAAAGACGAAAATCTCCAGTACATGATGGAGCGACGCCGTCAACTGGGAGGCTCGCTCCCCCAACGCCGTGAAAAATCACGGCCTCTGGTGCTACCCGGCGACAAGGTCTACGACGTAATGAAGCGTGGTTCGGGCAACCAACCAATTGCGACCACCATGGCATTCGTTCGACTATTCAAAGATCTGATTAAAGATGAAAACATCGGCGCTCGCTTCGTTCCGATCATCCCCGACGAAGCACGCACGTTCGGGATCGATTCACTTTTCCCAACAGCCAAGATCTATTCGCCGCACGGTCAACAATATGAATCAGTGGATAGTGAATTGCTACTCTCCTATAAGGAAGCAATTGACGGCCAGATTTTGCACGAAGGGATCAACGAAGCAGGTTCGGTCGCCTCGTTCACCGCTGTCGGTTCTTCCTACTCAACACATGACGAACCCATGATCCCGGTTTATGTCTTTTACTCAATGTTTGGTTTCCAGCGAACAGGTGATGCTTTCTGGGCAGCAGGGGATCAAATGGTGCGCGGGTTCGTCCTTGGCGCAACCGCGGGACGCACAACTCTTAATGGTGAGGGACTGCAACATGAAGACGGTCACTCAATTCTGTTGGCGAGCACCAACCCCGCAGTTGTTTCCTATGACCCAGCGTACGGATATGAACTAGGCCACATAATTAAAGATGGTCTTCGCCGAATGTACGGTGAGGACTCAGAAAACGTCTACTACTACCTCACGATCTATAACGAGCCATATGTGCAGCCGGCCGAACCGGAGAACGTAGACGTTCACGGGATTCTCAAAGGCATGTACTTGCTGAAGGAGTCCACGGGATCTGGACCTAAGGCGCAGATTCTGGCCAGTGGCGTTGGAGTGCCTTGGGCCCTCAAGGCCCAGGACCTGCTGCTCGCGGATTGGGGAGTCAGTGCAGATGTTTGGTCGGTCACCTCATGGAATGAACTACGGCGTAACGGCCTCGAGGTCGACCGTCACAACCTCCTCCACCCAGAGCAGGAGCCACGACAGGCTTATGTCACCGAGCGGCTGGCTCACACGAGCGGTCCCGTTGTTGCGGTTTCTGACTTTATGCGGGCAGTACAAGACCAAATAGCCTCATGGGTCCCCAATGATTTTGCCAGCTTGGGCACCGATGGGTGGGGGCTCTCGGACACTCGAGGCGCCCTTCGTCGACACTTCCTCGTTGACGCTGAGTCCATCACCGTTCAAACTCTGGCATCTCTCGCCGCATCGGGTAAAATCAAAAAGTCAACGGTCGCGCAAGCGATTGATAAGTACCAACTACTTGATCCTGCGGCAGCGGATGCAGGAAATACGGAGGGCTCGGGCTGATCATGAGCAATGATCCCAAGCGTTTTTTGCGCTATCTAGAAGCAGAGCGCCAAGCGTCTTTGCTTTACCGTCAGCTTGCAGAAACGGTTACCGGGGAGCGCGCAGAAGCGTTAATCGAACTTGCTGATATCGAAGACGCACACGCGGAGCACTGGCTAGAAAAGCTCGCCGAATACGGGGTTGACATTCCGCCTGCACCGATGGTGCTTGATCCAGCAGATCAAAAACTTGTCAACATGGCACGCGCAACAGGCCTCAATAGTGTTCTGGGAACACTGGAGGAAAATGAAGGCGCTAACGCCGGCATGTACGACGATGAACCCGAGGCACTCGATTCAATGCCGGTTGATGAACGCGAGCATGCCGAAGTTTTGCGCAGCATGATGCAGGGCGCTCCAATTCCCACAATCACATCACGGGCCGCGAAATCATCAACAGGTTACGAGCCTTGGCACAAAGTTGACACTTCCGGGTCGGTTCGCGCCGCCATCTTTGGTATCTCCGACGGCTTGGTTTCTAATACCGCTCTCGTCATGGGTTTCGCCGGAGCAAGTTTGAATGGTTCCCTTGACAACAGCACGGTGCTCTTCGCCGGCCTCGCCGGGCTTCTTGCGGGCGCGTTCTCCATGGCCGCCGGTGAATATGTCAGCGTGGCCAGCCAACGCGACCTTTTCCGCCGTGAAATCGAAATGGAAGCCCGCGAACTCCGAGAGAAACCTGAAGAAGAAGCAAAAGAACTTGAACTCATTTACCGGGCAAAGGGTCTCGATAGGGCCCAAGCAAAAGCTGTCTCGGACAAAATCATGTCCAACCCCAAAACTGCCTTAGACACGTTGGTACGTGAAGAGCTCGGGCTCAACCCCGATGAACTGGGTTCACCTGTCAAAGTCGCCATCTCGAGCTTCATTTCATTTACTATCGGGGCGAGCGTTGCAGTACTTCCCTATATTTTCCTTCAAGGTTCAGCAGCTTTTTACACCGCAATTGTTGCAGCGGTAATTGCACTGTGCGTCGTTGGTGGACTTGTTGGAAAGTTCTCCGGCCGAGGCATTGTCTTTAGTGCGATGCGTCAATTGCTGTGGGGCGTTGGCGCTGCCGGGGTCACCTACGCCGTTGGTTCCATTATTGGCGTAACAACAGGTTAATGAGCCATTTGTAATGGAGGATCTCGATTCCTTGATCACCCGCATGCAGGCTGCGTCAGGGGATCTGGGAACGCTGGCTGTAAAGCGAATGGAAATTTTTCCCTGGTATCGGGAACTCAGCGCAGATCAACGCGCTTGGGTTGCCGTTGTTGCACAAGCCGGCATTGGTGCTTTCATGAGTTGGTATTCCAATTGGGCGAAGTCAACCGATGCCACGGTGCCAAAACTCACCGCTGATGTATTCGGTGCAGCACCGCGTGAACTTGCCCGGGTAATTTCTCTTGAGCAAACTGTTGAGCTGGTGCGCACCACAATCGATGCGGTAGAAAGCCAACTCGATACTTTCTTGACGGGTGAAGACCTCGCCCATGCGCGCATTGCCACCTTGCAGTACTCCCGCGAGGTCGCATTTAGTGCCGCCGAGGTGTACGCACGGGCAGCCGAAGCACGGGGGGCCTGGGATGCCCGCCTCGAAGCCTTGATTCTTGACGCCCTGATTCGAAGTGATGTGGATAGCGAAATTCTCAGCCGAATCGCAGCCCTTGGTTGGTCTTCGGACCGACCCGCGCTTGTCTTGGCCGGTTCCCCGCCCGATTCAGACAATCAAGAATCACTGTCAGTCATGCGCCGGGCAGCCAGAAGTCATTCCCTGGATCTGCTCACCGGAATCCACGGCCCCGTGATGTTGGTCATTATTGGTGGTGTCGGCCTTGACCCCCACGCATCCCACCGCCTGATGACTCCCTATTTCGGCCCCGGCCCCGTTGTTGTTACCGAGTCGGTCAACGGACTGGCCGAACTGGGCGTTGCAGCCCGCACCTGCGTTTCCGGCGTGGCCGCGGCGCGCGCCTGGCCACATGCTCCGCGTCCGGTATTTGCGGGGGAACTCCTCGCGGAAAGGGCGCTCATGGGCGAGGACGATGCCCGCTCGCAGATCATCGAAAACATCTACGACCCACTCAGTAATGATCCAACTTTGCGTGACACCGCCGAAAGTTACTTAGAGAACGGGCAATCCCTCGAAGCGAGTGCCCGGGCTCTATTTGTTCATGCAAATACGATCCGCTACCGAATCAAGGGGATTAGTGACTTAATTGGTTACGATCTCACCGATCCCCGAGATGCATTTACCGTCCGGCTGGCGCTAGTCCTTGGCCGAATCAACCAGAACAGCTGAGGTATTGTAGGTTTCCTACAAAGATCCGAGCTAATTCTTGGTGCCTAGGCGCGCGGAGTTAGCGGTTATCTACGCAAAGGTGGGCACGTGCTTGTAGTCGTCGCGCCCGGTCAGGGTACCCAAACCCCCGGATTCCTCACCCCTTGGCTTGATGTGCCCGGTGTTGCCGAGCGACTTGATTGGCTCTCACTCGTAAGTGGGGTGGATTTACTCGCCCATGGGACCACCTCTGACGCTGACACTATTCGCGACACGGCAATCGCCCAACCACTCATTGTTGGTGCCGGACTAGTCACGCTGCTCAGTCTGTTCCCCCACCCCTCGGCAGCTTTTGCCTCAATTGGCGCTGGCGCTGGACACTCGGTCGGTGAAATCACCGCGGCCGTTGGTGCAGGTGTTCTTACCGCAGAGCAGGCAATGGTTTTTGTTCGCGAGCGCGGCCTAGCAATGGCAAAAGCCTCCGCCGTCACCGCAACCGGTATGGCCGCGGTCCTTGGTGGGAATCAAGAAGATGTCATCGCTGCCGCAAGCCAGGCCGGGCTGACCTGCGCAAACATTAATGGCGCCGGCCAAATTGTTGTTGCGGGAACAAATGCGCAGCTTGAAAACTTTGTGGCACCAGAGGGTGCGCGAGTTCGAGCCCTGGAGGTGGCCGGTGCATTTCACACCGAGCACATGGCAAGCGCCAGTGCGACGCTTGGCCGAATCGGCAATGCCATGAGCACCCACGATCCTCGCATTCGTTTGATTTCCAATGCCGACGGTCAAATCGTCCACGACGGTCGCGCGGTTGTTCGCCGCCTAGTTTCCCAAGTTGCACAACCAGTCCGCTGGGACCTCTGCATGCAAACAATGCTTGACCTCGGCGTTACCGCAATGATTGAAATCCCACCCGCGGGAACGCTAACGAACTTAGCCAAACGGGCGATGCCCGGTGTTGAGACC
>JBIIOS010000163.1:0-3960 GCA_044336805.1 Candidatus Nanopelagicales bacterium | reverse complement strand
CTGGGGACCACTCCCTGCACAGTTGGCGTTCCATAACGCCAATGTTGATGCCGGGCGCAGACCGGACATCGAGCAGTCGCGTGCGCTCCTAGCCGCCCACGGGTGGCTCCCCGGACCGCGTGGAATCTGCGAAAGGAATGGCGTGGAACTCGCCTTCGATTGTGTTGTTCAGGACGACGCAATCTTCAAGGCTGTCGCGCAAAGAGTGGCCGACGACCTGAGCACGATCGGCATTGACCTAAGAGTTCGTTTCGCTCTCCCGTTTGCAGAGTTCTACTCGGAAGTACAGCGGCATCCGGCTGCTGCCATCTCGAAGTGGCTGTGGCCCGACACGGTAGAGGCCCTCAGAGGGTTTAGCAGTTCAACGACGGCGCCCTTTCCCAACTGGCAGCGTTCAACGGAGCCTGCACTGGACTCTGCGTTCGACCAATTTACCCGCGCGCAAAATGAGGCTGAAGAGCAGAAAGCAGCTGATTCTGTTCAGTCGATCTTCGCAGAAACTCTCCCTTACATACCCCTTCTCACCCCGGACGACGTTTGGGCGTGGAGGTCTGAACTGCTCGGATTCTCTCCTCAACGTGGAGATTTGTACCCACTTTATGACGGGCTCCGATGGTCATCCGAGCAGAAGGCTTAGTCCCTATTCCCGCATAAACAATCGATTGTTTAGATATTTGTTAGACTCGCAACATGTACAAGTTGTCCGGTGTCAAAGGGTTGCGGCGCGGGGTGACCCTCGCAGATGTAGCCAAAGCTGCGGGCGTGGACCAGTCAACCGTGTCCCGCGTATTGCGCGATAGCCCTGGGACAAAAGTGACGCCCGAAACCCGTGAACGAATCCGGCACTTTGCCGCCGAGTTGGGCTATGTACCGAATGCGACAGCCCGTAGCCTGGCAGTACGCAGCACGTCTACGATCGCACTGCTCATCCCGAACGTGTCGGGATTTATCTATGCCGACATTATTCGAGGGGCAAGTGACGCTGCTCGGGAACTTGGGTACGTCCTGGTGGTTGCCGACGCCTCAGAACTCGGCCATGCCAGTGATGCCATCCGGCGTTTAGCCCTTGAAGGAAGGGTCGATGGGCTACTGCTCGCGAGTGGAATTGTGACCGATGAAGCTGTTCAGAGCCTTGTAGGTGAGACAAACAACATCGTCGTATTGAATCGACAGATTGGTGGCCGCAGCCCACGAATCATCGAGGACGATGAAATGGGAATGTACTGCGGTGTTTTGGAACTCATCGAAAACGGTCACACACGAATTGGCTTTCTGGCAGGTCCTCCCGACGTCGATACTTCCAGGCGCCGGATTAAGGGGTACCGACGTGCCATGGCCGAGGCAGGACTGCCTGTTTCGGCCGGCCTGATTGTTCATGCCGGATTTGACGAGTCCGATGGTTACAGGGGAATGCAAGCTCTCTTGGAACGGAAACCACAACCCACGGCGGTCGCCGCCGCATCACTTGCGGCAGCCGTCGGAGCCATGGCTGCTGCCCGAGATGCCGGCCTCGACATCCCTAAGGACATTTCCATGGTTGCTTTCCATGATGCCCCGCTGGCGAACTATCTCTTTCCGCCATTGACCACTGTCGCCATGCCGCTGAAAGAGTTGGGACGCCAAGCGATGTTAATGCTCCATGGCCGTCTCATCGGGGAGTCCGGCCCAATGCTTGTGAAGGTTCAGGATCCGGCTCCGAAGCTGGTCAGGCGTCAATCGGTGGCAGCACCACGAAGTTAAGAACAACCGCTTGTTTAGAGGGTTCGAGGTACTAGACTGATTATGTGGCGAGAGCGTATTTAGACACTCAAGTTGTAGATCCCGGCTCAGCCGTGCAAGTTCATGCTGTGGGGAATGGGCCCGCCCGAATCTCCGTGCGCAAGTGGGAACATTCGGATCCCAGCCCGCTGGGACCGGGTGCAATCTTCCAAGAATGCGCATGGGGAGAAGGCCAGGTTGTTCTGGAGAACGTGGAGACCGTTCAGGGTTCCTTCGCTGTTTCAAGTGATGCACTCCCGATCACCGGTGCCTTTACGGTAACTCTTTGGCTTCAGCACACGTCTGCTAACACAACATCCACGCTGCTTTCTTGGCGCGGAACAGATGGCGACTGGTCCCTCGTGGTCGAAAATCAACGCTTGGGCTTGCGGGGTGCCAGAGGAACGATCATGTCTTCCATTCCGGTGCGGTCGCGACAATGGACGTTTGTTGGCGTCAGCATCCCGAGTTCGATCGATCCCGATGCGGGTTCTGCCACCCTGGTCGGGGCGCATTGGGGTCGAACGGGTGGCCCGCTGGTGGAGAAGGTCAATCCAAACTTGCCCGAGTCCCGCGAGAATGCAGGCTTGTGGATTGGCGCCAAGCCCGACGCTTCATCAGGTGACTTGGACGGACTAGTAGCCGGATTGTCCGTGTACGACCGTGCACTTGATGTGGTGGACTTGATGGCGGTAATGAATGGAGTTGGGCCCGAGCCCGCACACAGATGGGCGATGGACGATCGACGCAATCCGGATTGCGCCCCGAGCTTGGTGCAGGGCAAAGCGGATCTGGTACTTCGGAACGCGCCAGCATGGAGCGCGTCCGTCCCCCCTCCTGTTGACAGCAGCGCTCTGCCGCTGATCATGCCAGGCTCTATCCACTTTCACGTTGACGATGTTGAGGACTGCGGTTGGCCAGTAGTCCACATGATTGGGGTACCCGCTGATGCCCCCTCGGGCTATTACACCGCGCTAGTCGAGGGTAGTTCGGGCACGTCAGAAGTTTCCTTTGTCGTCACGGGGAAGTCGAAGACGATGCTTCTGGCTTCCACCCTTACCTGGCAGGCGTACGGGAATCTTGGGCGTGAGCCGTCAGCCTCACCCGGCCGATCCCTGTATTCGCTGCACGCGGACGGGTCCCCCGTCATGATCAACACTGCTCTACGACCTTGCCCGACGCTTGCACCCCAGGCTCGACTCGAGGTTGATGGCGGTGACGGTTTCGCAGATGGAGGGGGAGTCGTCACCCACCTCGTGATGGCGGATCTATACGCGTGGCATTGGTTGAGTCAAGAGGGTTTCGACCCTGCCGTCCTTGATGACCGCCAACTGCATGCGCATGGCACTTCTGCATTGAGTGGTGTCGAAGTTCTCGTGCTCTCGGCTCACCCGGAGTACTGGACGAGCCGCATGCTTGACGCGTTGCAGGGGTTCTTGGATCAGGGTGGAAACGTGATCTATCTTGGTGGGAATGGCCTGTATTGGGTGACGTCTTTGCACCCATCAAAGCCTCACCTGATGGAAGTCCGCAGGTGGGGTGGCTCTCAGACATGGTCTGCGGATGAAGTGGACCGCGATCATCAATTCGAGGAGCGTGTAGGGGGACTTTGGGCAGAGGCTGGGCGCCCACCTAACCAATTCGTGGGTGTGGGCTTCGCGGGATTCGGAGCAGGACCCCCACTAACTTTCGTGCGCACCGAAGCGAGCTACGACAGCGAGTGGGATTGGGTATTCGATGGTGTCGATGAAGACGTGATCGGTTCCGATGGGATTAATTTCGGAGCCGGCAATGAGTTCGACTCATGTGACCCGACGTTACCGGCGCCGGGGCATACAACAATTCTTTGTTCCTCCCAGCCATTGACCACTGACCATTTCGCTACCTACGAGGGAGGATCCGAACGAGCTCCAACCCCGGGTGTGCGCGCCGACCTAGCAATCACGGTCACAGATTCCGGGGGATTCATTCTGGCCGTCAGTTCAATCACGGCGGGTGGGTGTCTAGTTGCCCAGAATGGTTTGTCACCGATGCGACGAGTCTGCACGAATGTCCTTCGACACATGCTGCACCGGTGAAGTCGCAGTAAAAATGTCAGGCGATCATTCACAATACAACAAAAAGTGCACAGCGAATACCAGTCCAGCGCTGGTTAACAACTACTTCGAGTAGTCGTAAAACCCGCGTCCACTCTTGCGGCCA
>JBIIOS010000162.1:0-3962 GCA_044336805.1 Candidatus Nanopelagicales bacterium | reverse complement strand
AGTGCGGCGGCGGCAGCGCCGAGAAGTGGATTGATGTCAAAGACAACTGCGGCTGCAACACCCGGGACAATCCCGTGAACAAAAGCGTCACCAAAGAAGCTCATGCCACGAAGGACCAACCATGTTCCGACAACTGCTGTCATCAATCCAGCGAGAATCCCGCCGGCTAATGCACGTTGTTGAAACCCGAGAGCAAACGGGTCAAGAAACCATTCCACCGGGTCAGCCTTGCAGACCCTCCGCTATCAGCTGCGCATTGGTACGCATCATGTCAACGTAAGTGGCTGCAGGTGAGCCGGGCTCTCCAAGGCTCTCGACGTAAAGTGGAATAACTTTGATGTTGGTGCCCGACTCTGCAGCAACGGCTTCAGCCAACGCGGTTGGCGAAGATGTGTTTGAGAAAATTGCAGTAATACCCTCGGCTTTAATGGTCGCAACAAGTGCAGCCAGATCTGCTGAACTGGGCTCGGCCAAAGTGGTTCCCGCTGGGATTACCGTTCCTGCAATCTCGTAACCGTAAACATCTGCTAGGTATCCCAGTGCTTCGTGGTCGGTGACAAGGATTCGCTGGTCGGCCGGGACTGACTCGAGCAATGTACGAACCTCACCTTCGGCTGCGCGGATTTGCGTTGCCGTGGTCTGCGCACACGTGGTGTACGCCTCATCGCCTGTGGTTTTGGTGAGTTCTGCACCAATGAGCTCAGCGGCTGTCGCCATGCGATTCATGTCAAACCAGAAGTGTGGATCCATTGATCCGTGATCATCGTGGCCCTCTTCATCTGAGTGGCCCTCTTCATCTGAGTGGCCCTCTTCATCTGAGTGGCCCTCTTCATCTGAGTGGCCCTCTTCATCTGAGTGGCCCTCTTCAGAATGTGATCCAGCCCCAAATTCAATGGGGTCAAGTAAGGGTGCGACTTCAAAGATATTTGCGCCGTCACTTGTCGCATTTGCTAGCGAGTCGGTCAGTCCACTTTCTAGACCTAATCCATTGACGACCACCAAGTCTGCACTGATCATGGATGCAACCTGATCTGATGAAGCTGAGAAATCATGTGGGTCGACACCATTGGGCATCAAGACCTCAACTGTTCCACCAGCGCAGAGAACGATCTCGTTGGTTACGTCGCCGAGCATGGTGGTGGTTGCCACCACCGAAACGGATCCACCAGCTTGTGAATCTGCAGATTCTGTTACTGCATTGGGAGTAGTTGTCGCACCTACTGAATCGGTGGAGGTGTCAGTACTCGAGCATGCGGACAAGATCAGGGTTGAGGTGG
Organism: Candidatus Nanopelagicales bacterium; assembly: GCA_044336805.1. GTDB lineage: Bacteria > Actinomycetota > Actinomycetes > S36-B12 > S36-B12 > UBA4592. The sequence continues at coordinate 2,685 of JBIIOS010000162.1, read as the reverse complement.
CAAGGAGGCTTAAGAGGGCAGTCTTTATCGTGGTCATGTTCCCAAAATAGACTTAATGATAATGATTGTCAAATGCAATAAAATTAAAATGAGCCGCCGAATTTGAGAATAGACATTCCGACAAGGGCGCCAACGACCAGAATTCGGATAAAGCGACGACCCGAACTCAACAGCGGCCAGGACAGAGCGAGAAGCCAGCCAAGGAATGCGGCAACCAAGAGCAGGAAGATACCGCCCAACCAAGCCCATGCATCAGTAAGGATCAAACCCAGAAGCAGTGCGGAGCCAAGGCCAACAATAAGGAGCCAGCGAGGGGCCGCGGTCACACTAGCTAACAGTGGGAAACTCTTACGCTCAAAAGCAGCGCGTCGTGGATTTGAGGAGTATTGAGTCGCCTTGGGCACTCGAGGTGTTGCCGGTTGGCTGCCCCTTGGTGTGAATTGGGGGCCACTGGGACCACGCACACCACCGGTACCTTTTGGATCCTTCTTGTCCCTGGCCACGGCTAGTCCTTCCTGGTGAAAATGTGTCCGAGTGAAAACCCGGCGTTAGGCGAACTCTAGTGCGCGTTAATGTTCATAGGTGAGCCTGCCAGATTTCATGAACATTGCACCCAACACCATTGCTGTTATAGCGCAATTGGCTGTGCCATCGGGTGCGAGGGTTCAATTCGAGCAGGCTTATGAGCGCATGGGGGAGCTGTGTGCCCAGTCACCCGGCTTTTTATCGAGTGAGCTTGGTCAGTCCACCGATTCACTCGAGGATTTCACCATGATTCATAGGTGGGCTGACGTTGGTGCGTACCGCAAATTCCTGAGTCGCTATGAAGTAAAACTTGAAGTAATACCTTTTCTGTCTACGTTTACCAAGGACTCGGTTACGGTGGAAATAATTATGGATTCTCAATCGGACCGGGCTGAAAGTGGAACAAGTTCACTTGCCCTTGATGCACAAACATTTGATCGTGGAAGTATTCACGGTGAACGCTAAATTTGAGAACCTATTTGACGCTGGGATCGAATTAGGATCCCTATTGCGGGAACAGCACTCGGAATTGATTTCTGATGCTCTGATTGCTTGCGTCCTGCCCAACGGCGTACCGGTTGCCCTTGGAATTGAGAGCGTTGTGGGGGCACGTGAGCTTTTTGGCATCCAATTAAAGAGAACTGATGAATCTGCGGTGCTCGACCCTGATTTTCTCTCCAGTTTCGACGAAAGCTTGGTTAAGGGTAAACGGGTAATTCTGGTTGACGACGGTGTTGAAACGGGTACCGCGGCAACGATGTGCGGTCAATGGCTCAGATCCTTGGAGGTTGCCGAATTGGTATTAGCCGTTCCGGTCTGTCCCCGAACGGCAATGAACCAATTGCAGTTTCTTTTCACAGATATCGTCTCGGTACAGTCACCGCTGGGCGCGCGATCACTCGCCTGGCACTACACGGATTTTGACGTCATCGATCTTCAGGCCGCCCAGGCCCTACTTGATCAGCGATCGAAGGCAATGGGTGCTTAAAGCCCACCATTAGACTCTCCCCATGGATCGTGTTGACGCAGTCGTAAACCTTGCCAAGCGCCGTGGATTTGTATTTCAGTCCTCAGAGATTTATGGCGGTAGTCGCTCTGCTTGGGATTACGGTCCCAATGGCGTGGAACTCAAAGAGAATGTGCGCAAGCAGTGGTGGCAGGCGGTCGTTCGCCAACGCGATGACGTCGTGGGGCTTGACTCCTCCGTCATTTTGGCACCCCAAGTGTGGGAGGCCTCAGGTCACGTAAATGCATTTGTTGACCCGTTGACCGAATGTAAAAACTGCCACAAGCGCTACCGAGCCGACCAATTATTGGAAGCCTATGAAGAGAAACATGGCAAGGAAGCCGCCAATGGCCTGGCAGACATCAACTGCGTGAACTGTGGCACAAAAGGTCAGTTCACTGAACCCCGTGACTTCAACGGAATGTTGCGCACATCTATCGGGGCCGTCGAAGATGCCGGTGCAGTTCACTACTTGCGTCCAGAAACTGCCCAAGGAATTTTTGTCAACTTCCTCAACGTGATGACCGCGGCTCGTAAAAAGCCACCATTTGGTATTGGCCAAACTGGCAAGAGCTTCCGCAATGAGATTACGCCAGGAAACTTTATCTTCCGCACCCGTGAATTTGAACAAATGGAAATGGAATTCTTTGTTAAGCCCGGAACTGATGAAGAGTGGCACGACTACTGGTTGGATCAACGCTGGAACTGGTATGTGGATCTGGGCATAAACCCAGAGAACATGCGACGCTTTGAACACCCGAAAGAAAAACTTAGCCATTACTCAAAGCGCACAGTCGACATTGAATACCGATTTAGATTCGCTGGTAGCGAGTGGGCAGAACTCGAGGGCGTTGCAAACCGCACCGACTTTGACCTTAAAACCCACAGTGAGCACTCAGGAACTGATTTGAGTTACTTTGACCAAGAGTCCGGTGAGCGCTGGACGCCATATGTGATTGAACCCGCCGCAGGTCTTACTCGCGCAGTCTTGGCATTCATGCTGGATGCTTACGACGAAGACGAAGCGCCGAACTCAAAAGGTGGAGTAGATACCCGAACGGTTTTGCGTTTTGACCCGCGTCTGGCGCCCGTTAAGGCAGCAGTGTTGCCGCTCTCGCGAAATGCGGATCTTGGGCCTAAAGCACAAGCGATCG
>JBIIOS010000177.1:0-3688 GCA_044336805.1 Candidatus Nanopelagicales bacterium | reverse complement strand
TCATCAGAAGTACCTGACGCGATTACACCGTCGGGACCGGTAGCGGTGACAACTACCCCTGAAACTGCAGCGCCACCGGGGGTGGTCAGGGTTCCCGTGATGGTTGTTTCAGCGGCATAAGCGGCGGAGAGACCACCGGAGACCAGAAAAGCCAAGGTTGCGAGAAGAAGTACCCCCAGTGCGAGTCGTACGCGTCTAAGCACGTGTAGCTACCTCCGGGTCTCTTGTAAACCTGCTGTTCCTCAATTACCAATGCAAACACCGTAATGACTGCGTAGATATTGCTCCCTTGCGTGGACCTTACGACCCACGGGATTGGAGAACCTTACCGCCATTTGTCGACCGTGTGCGGGGGTATCCCTGATTGAAATCTGTTTGTTACTCGCGAGTAAGTTCCGTGAATTGGCTTCAGGGCCGAGGCTTGCGGGCCATCGCGGTCAGCCGAGAGGTACAAATCCGCTCACCCTGCGAATTGGTGATCACAATTTCACTGCACAGCATGGTGTTTCCGGCACTGACCATATGAGCGACACCGGTCACAATTCCGTCCCGGGCTGACTTGTGGTGGGTGCAGTTTAAGTCAATTCCAACAACGAGAGCCCCCAGTCCAAGTCGCCGATGTGCGGTGATTGCCGAGGCGATTGAGCCCAGGGTCTCTGCGAGAACTGCGCTCGCCCCACCATGAAGTAGTCCATAGGGCTGGGTATTACCTTCCACCGGCATGGTGCCAGTAATGGTTGCTAAGCCTTGTGCATCAAGTGTGGCACTCACAATTTCGATCCCCATTCGCTCACCGAGGGCGCCCATTCCAAATGAGCGGACTTCGGCGGTTACATCCGTTGACTGTTGATCGTTCATGTTTGACATAGTGAATAATCATATTGTGTATTCAAGCAACTAGTATCTGATAATGGCGGCCAAGCGACTCCTTCTTATCGATGGACATTCGATGGCCTATCGGGCTTTTTTTGCCTTGCCCGCTGAAAACTTCTCAACGAGCACGGGTCAACCGACCAATGCCGTCTATGGGTTCACTTCCATGTTGATCAACTTGCTCAAGGATTACAACCCCACCCACGTCGCGGTTGCCTTTGACGTTTCTCGAAAAAGTTTTAGGACTGAAATGTTCCCCGAATACAAGGCGACCCGTTCCAAGTCACCGGAGGAATTCAAAGGTCAAGTCGAGTTAATCAAAGAAGTTTTAGACGCAATGATGATTCAACGCTTGGAAAAAGATGGATATGAGGCCGATGACCTCATTGCAACCCTGGCGACCCAAGCCAGCGCGTCGGGGTTTGACACCGAGATAGTGACAGGAGACCGAGATTCATTTGCGCTCGTCTCACCAACGGTGACGGTGCTCTATCCCAAGAAGGGCGTTTCTGACCTTGCGGTAATGACGGAGGCCGCCATTGAGGAAAAGTATAAATTGACCCCGACGCAGTACCCAGATTTCGCTGCACTGCGTGGGGATCCCAGTGACAATCTTCCTGGTATTCCCGGGGTTGGCGAAAAAACCGCCCAAAAATGGATCAATGAGTACGGAAGTTTGAGTTCATTGGTTGAACAGGCCGACAAGGTTGGTGGAAAGGTAGGGGACTCCCTTCGCGAGAACCTTCCTCAGGTCTTGCTCAACCGGCGGATCACCGAACTCTTACGTGATGTTCCACTCGAACTCACGGTGGATCAGCTCGATCGTAAATCCTTTTCTCTTTCTAACGTGCATCAGCTTTTTGACACTTTGCAATTCACTGCATTGCGCGGCCGTGTCGAGAAATTACAAGGAGCAATTTCCTCTGGTATGAGTGATAAACAGCCTGCTGTGAAGAGCGTTGCGGCGGAAGTAATTGATCGTCAGGTGATTCCCGATGCCGTAGTCGAGGATTTAATCTCCTTGGAAGGCCCTGTGGCAATTGCTGTCCACGGTGAATTCGCTCGAGGATCGGGAGTGATATCTGCGTTGGCCGTTTGTTCAAGCAAACACGTCCATGTACTGCAGTCAATCCCAACAGCAGATTTGGCGAAGGTCATGAACTGGCTGGCTTCGTGCTCCAACGAAAAAACACTTCATGACGGAAAGTCACTTCTCTGGGCTTTGGCAGCTTTCGGAATTGACGTGTCTGACGTCGAGATCCACATGGACACAGCGCTGGCAGGCTACCTAATCGATCCCGGGCAAAGATCATATGAACTGGTAGACCTCGTGCAACGTGAACTTGGTCGAAGCCTAGATGAGCCCGATGATCAACTCTCCATGTTCGGTGAAGCTGATTCAAGCGCAATGCTGGCGCAGGAAGCTCAAGTTATCTGGGAATTGGGTTTGGCGCTATCGGCCAAGCTAGATGAACTCCAACTAACGCCGCTTTTGGTGGACATGGAGATTCCAACCGAGGTGTCTCTGGCCCAAATGGAGCATGTCGGAATTGCTGTGGATTCCGAATCGCTCAAGGGCCTGTCTGTTGAATTTGGCGACCAGATGCGTTCGGCTGAAACTGCAAGTTTTGAATTAGTAGGGCACCAATTTAATTTGGCATCTCCCAAGCAATTACAGGAAGTACTCTTTATTGAAAGGGGCTTGCCAAAGACGAAAAAGATCAAAACTGGATTCACCACCGATGCGGAGGCGCTAGCGAATCTCTATGCCCAAACGAAAGACCCGCTCCTTGAACATCTGTTGAAGTGGCGCGAAGATTCAAAACTGCGCCAAACGGTTGAAGGACTCATCCCGCTTGTTGATTCCCGCGGGCGGATCCACACCACTTTTCGCCAAACGGTTGCGGCCACTGGTCGCTTGTCGTCGATGGACCCCAACTTGCAAAACATTCCTGTGCGAACTCATGCCGGGCGTCGTATTCGAGCCGCATTCATTGTTGGAGAAGGTTATGAATGCTTACTCACCGCGGACTACAGTCAAATTGAATTGCGCATCATGGCTCATCTCTCCCATGATGAAGCGTTGATTGAAGCCTTCAAATCGGGTGAGGATCTACATGACACCGTGGCTCGAAAAGTGTTCGACGTCAACGAAGTCACACCCGATATGCGGCGACAAATCAAAGCAATGTCCTATGGACTGGCATATGGCTTGTCCCCCTACGGCCTTGCGGCACAACTTGATATCTCAACCGAAGACGCTCGCATCATGATGGACGACTATTTCCGCAGGTTTGGTGGTATCCGGTCATACCTCGCTGAAGTGGTTGAGATAGCTCGAAGCAAGCTATACACGGAAACCATGTACGGCAGACGCCGCAAGCTGCCGGACCTCGTCAGTGACAATCGACAGCGACGTGAGATTGCCGAGCGAATGGCGCTCAATGCTCCCATTCAGGGAAGTGCCGCCGACATCGTGAAAATAGCGATGCTCAGGGTCGATCAAGCCCTCCGAAAGGCTCAACTGAAATCCCGGCTTCTCTTGCAGGTCCACGATGAGCTCGTACTTGAGGTTGCAAAGGGTGAAAAGGAGCAGGTTAGTGCGCTTGTGCGGGAAAACATGAGTTCGGCTGCTTCGCTACTCGTTCCCTTAGACATAAATGTCGGTACCGGACCTAATTGGGATGCCGCCGCACATTGAGAAAATGTGAAGCATTAGGCTCCAAAGGCCTCAGGCGCTAGAGGATCAGACCGAGAATCCTCACAAAACGGCGTTGAAGCACCCACAACATCTAATCCACCGGAGCCATTTTCT
>JBIIOS010000034.1:0-15680 GCA_044336805.1 Candidatus Nanopelagicales bacterium | reverse complement strand
CGTGGCTTGCCGGAAAGTTCCCTCATAGGTCATGCCGAGACGCTGGGCAGCGCGCATCGAGGATTCATTGAGCGCATTACATTTCCACTCGTATCGGCGATAGCCGAGGTTAAATGCATTTCGCATCATGAGAAACATTGCCTCTGTTGCGATTCGTGACCTTTGAAGAATTGGTGAATACGTGATCCAACCGACCTCAATACTGCGAGCGCCTGGATCAATCCGCAAATAACTGGCCACCCCCAAAGCCTTCCCACTGCTCTGGTCCACGATCGCATAGAAGTAAGGGTCCTTTTCACCCTGCTTTGATTCAACCCACGCTCCGAATTCACTTTGGGCGAGGAAAGGGCCATGGGGCATATAGGTCCACAGATGATCTGCACCAACATATGCGGTGAACAGATCCGATACGTGCTTGTCGACATCAAGTGGTTCGAGCCGCGCATACGTCCCAATTAATGCGCCACGCGGAACCAGGGGTGTCTGATCATTCTTTACGGGAACACCAATTCGATTGCCGTGTTCATCAATCTCAAATTGCGGTTCGTACTCCGCAACGAGCTTCTCGCTCATGAACCGATGAGGTCATTAATTGCAATGGTTGCGTTGCGATCTGGACCGACACCGATTGCACTGATTCGAGTTCCGGATTTTTCTTCCAGGAAATTGACGTAGTCGCGGGCATTCTTTGGTAGGTCAGCGAGTGTTTTTGCACCGGAGATGTCCTCGCTCCAACCTGGGAGCATTTCATAGACCGGCTTGGCATGGTGGAATTCCGTTTGGGTCATCGGGATTTCTTCACTTCGCTCACCATATATGTCGTAAGCGACACAGACCGGTATCTGATCCCAGCCGGTGAGGACATCGAGTTTGGTCAAGAAAGTGTCCGTTAGTCCATTAATCCGTGTTGCGTAGCGAGCAATCGGAACATCGAACCAACCGCAACGACGCGGACGGCCCGTTGTAACTCCACGCTCTCCACCAATTGTGCGCAACTTCTCGCCGTCTTCATCGAAGAGCTCGGTAGGGAAAGGGCCTGAGCCGACGCGAGTTGTGTACGCCTTGAGAATTCCCACTACCCGATCAATGCGGGTTGGTCCAATACCACTTCCCGTGCAAGCCCCACCAGCGGTGGGATTACTCGAAGTCACGAATGGATACGTGCCGTGGTCAACATCAAGGAGGGTTCCCTGTCCCCCTTCAAGGAGAACCACCTTGCCTTCGTCGAGAGCATTATTAAGTATTAGTGATGTGTCGCGGACCATTGGTCGAAGGATTTCAGCGAATTGCAGCAGGTCGGTAACCACAGATTCAATATCAATTTCGCGTCGATTAAACACTTTGACCAGAACCTGGTTCTTACTCGTAAGCGCGCTCTCGATTTTTTGTCGCAAAATTGATTCGTCAAATAAATCCTGGACACGAATGCCAACGCGTCCAATCTTGTCACTGTAAGTAGGGCCAATTCCCCGGCCGGTAGTACCGATTTGAGCTTTGCCCAAGAATCGCTCGGTGACCTTGTCCAAGGTCACGTGATAACTGGTGATCAAATGCGCGTTGGCGCTGATCAGCAATTTTGAGGTGTTAATCCCTCGATCATTGAGACCGGCAATCTCTGCTAGTAGAACTGCGGGGTCAATCACAACTCCGTTAGCAATTACTGGAATAACTTCCGGGGTCAGGATCCCGCTAGGTAGCAGATGAAGTGCGAATTTTTGATCGCCGATAACCACGGTATGGCCAGCGTTATTGCCGCCTTGATATCGAACTACGTAATCAACACGATCGCCTAAGAGATCTGTTGCTTTACCTTTGCCTTCATCCCCCCATTGGGAGCCAAGCAGAACTATTGCGGGCACTGCGAAAGGCTACCGGAGAAGATATGAACCCATGTGAGTGAGTGTTGTTTGTGCGAGTTGTGAAGCAGTCATTTTTCGGTAACCTGAGACTTCACGTGAAAAGTGAGGATTTCCTTGAAGAGCTTAGACATTAAACTAGACGATGAAAAACTGCTCGTCGACTATTTCTCCGGCTTGTATTCCGGCGAAGGTCGCAGTTCAATCACTGGTGGACAGAGTGCGGCTGACCTGGCCTTAGCGGAGTTAAACATTGCCGGGTATGCCCGAGATCGATCTGAAGTCTTGCCGGTCACGGCACGCGGCGCAACTGTGCTCTCACCATATATTCGACACAATCTGCTGCCCCTCGAGAAGGTCTGGAACCGCGTTGCAAAGGCACCCTTTGTAGATCGAGAGAAGTACCGAGACGAGCTCCTCTGGCAGGAGTATTCGCGACACCTCTATGCGCGGCTGGGTACGCGTTTATTTCACAACCTTCGATTCGAGCAGGTGCGAGATGCTCCGGGGGACGGTTGGACTCAAGATGAATCAAATATGGCCTGTATTGATTTTGCGGTTGAAGAATTAGGTCGTGACGGTTGGATTGTGAACCAGACCAGAATGTGGCTGGCATCGCAGTGGACTGTTCGAAATGAACTTGGCTGGTTACACGGTCAAGAGCGTATGTATCGCGAGTTGATCGACGGGTCACGTGCCGCAAATCTGACCGGCTGGCAATGGGTTGTTGGCTCGGGCAATGGCAGACCGTACGGCCTTTCACAGTGGCAGGTGCGCAAGCGAGCACCGCAGTTGTGCGGTGGGTGCGCCTTGAAAAGCAACTGTCCCATTGCACAGTTCCCTGACGAACGTCCACTCGACGAAACACCAACAGAACCGCTACTCGCCGCTGACCCTGATCCTGTCGGAACCGCTGGTCCTTCGATTGCCGTGAAAAACAGCAACCCGGAATTTGTGCTACTCACTATTGAATCGATGGGTGATCAAGATCCAGCTTTAATCGCTCATCCAGCACTGCCCGTTGCCTTTGTCTTTAATGAAGCAGCTCTCGCGAAATTACAACTTTCATCAAAACGAATGTACTTTTACCTCGAGACGCTTCAGGACTTAGCGCAGCGAAAGGATGTCCACCTATTTTTGGGTGACCCGTATGAGTTCGCCCGACAGAATCGCGTTGCTGTGACCTATGCCCCGGTTCCCAGCTTTAAGAAGTTCACAAATTTAGCCGAAATTCACCCTTACCCGTGGTTAAAAAGACCGCATGGACAATCTGTGAAGTCCTTCTCAGCTTGGCGGGGGAAATTACGCTAGGTCAGCCAGCGCCCGCCCGAGATCGCGTCCACTTAGCCAGCCGGCCTCAACCCGAGGTCGGTCACTGAATTCATCACCTGCACGTGAAACATCACCGAGAATAAAGTTGGGCTTACCAGATGTGGTCCCTTCAAGGGGCTTAGCAAAAGTCCACCGGTGGGCATGTGTCCAGACTGGCTCGGCATCAAAGCCCATAATTCGCTTTGCCGCAGCGATCGCGACGGGAATTACTTCCATTGGATTAATCAGATGACCCGCGGAAAACACCGGGCTCAAATGCACAACGAGTGCCGGTGCATGGTCTCCACGTCTGGCGCCGTCATTAGCGATCCAAGTAACTTGCGCGTCTTGATTGACAAAGATTCCGTCGAAGTCCGCCCAATACACCTGGTCGAATAAAAGTGAAACAGAAATCACCGGCTCCCACACCGCCGTGCTGAGTTCACTCGCTTGTGGAAAAACTCGGGCTGCCTGTGGCGTTGGCATGCATAGCGCCAGTCGTTCATTTGTCGGCAACTCGGTTATTTCACCCTCTTCGATCACCAGATCGCGTGCTAAATACTCAACGACACTGCGAATTCCTGACTCAGCGCGATAGCGCATTGGGCCCATCTTGACTCCAGCGATTCCTTCGGAATCCGCGAAGTGAAAGGTGTCCGTCCACGGCTGCACAATCCCCGCACGTTCCAATTCAGAAATAACCGATGCGAAATCCGGATCACTCGCCGTGAAATAGGAAGCCCCCGTGTCAAAAACTCGGCCGTCAAATTGCGTTCCGGTATCACGAACGGGATGGGAAGCCATCCGGCCGCCAATTCGGAAACCCTTGTTCACAATTCGAAAAGGAACACCCGCATCGCGCAATGCAATGGCGCAGGACACCCCTGTGACTCCTGCGCCAGCAATGAGAACAGGTTTAGCCAAGTGTTGGATCACATTCAATAATGAATTCAGCGATGCGAACTTGTTCTTCACTTTCATTGATTTCGCCCGCTGCGCGACCAAGATTCTGCAGGCAGCGAAGGAAGCCTTGATTGGGTTCGTGGCTCCAGGGAACGGGGCCATATCCCTTCCAGCCATTCTTGCGAAGTGAATCAAGTCCACGGTGGTAACCGACTCGCGCAAACGCATAAGAACCTATGACATCGCCTTGATCCCACGCTTGGTCACTGAGCATCGCCCATGCGAGTGAACTAGTTGGGTATTGCGCAACAACTGTTCGTGGGTCGCCCCCGGCCGCTAACGCAGCTTGCGCGGAGTCGCCGACAGGGAGAAGCGTTGGGCTAGGTCCGCCTAGTAAATTGTGTGAATCCATGTTTATTTCATCCTCATTCCGGCAGAGCGTAGGTCTTCACAAGCGAGCTTGACGCGATCGGCCATTCCGGCTTCAGCGGCTTTTCCGTAAGCACGCGGGTCATACATTTTCTTATTTCCTACGTCGCCGTCAATTTTGAGGACACCGTCGTAGTTGACAAACATGTGATTGGCGATTGGGCGCGTGAATGCGTATTGAGTGTCTGTATCGATATTCATTTTCACAACACCGTAGTCGAGTGATTCCCTGATCTCACTCAGTAGCGATCCTGAACCACCATGGAAAACCAAGTCAAATGGTTTGTCAACCCCGTATTCCTTACCGACAGCATCTTGGATGTCCTTAAGTATTGAAGGAGTCAAAACGACATTTCCAGGTTTGTAAACGCCATGGACATTGCCGAATGTTGCTGCGACCATGTATCGACCGCGCTCACCTAGCCCAAGTTTCTTGGCTGTCTCGAGTCCGTCTTCGACTGTTGAAAAAAGTTTTGCATCATGGGATGCCTCGATGCCATCTTCTTCACCACCGACAACGCCGATCTCGATTTCCAAAATGATATTTGCTTTGGCGCAGGCGTCCAGCATCCGCTCGGAGATTTCCATATTTTCCGCAAGTGGAACGGCCGAGCCATCCCACATGTGAGATTGATAGAGAGGTGCAAGTCCTCTAGCAACACGCTCCTGTGAAATTACTACAAGCGGTTCCATGAAACCGGAAAGCTTGTCCTTGGGACAGTGGTCGGTATGGAGAGCAATATTTACGTCGTATTTGTCTGCGACGACATTTGCGAACTCGGCAAGTGCAACCGCGCCCGTCACCATGTCCTTCACACCTTGACCTGTAGCGAACTCAGCACCACCCCATGAAACTTGAACAATCCCGTCACTCTCTGCTTCCGCGAATCCGCGAATCGCGGCAACGATTGTTTGCGAGGATGAGGTATTTATCGCGGGATAGGCGAACTTGCCTGCCTTCGCACGATCAAGCATTTCGCGGTAAACCTCTGGGGATGCAATAGGCATATGAGCTCCAAAATATTTGCCCGCTCGGTCACGGGAACCATTTTCAATCCTATTGTTCCACGCTCCCCTTTCGGGGAGGTCACCGATTACATTCCCATTAGCGAACTGTGTGTTGCCGAATCCACCCATGCATCGCGATTGCAGCTGCTGCACCAACATTTATGGAACGGGTTGAGCCAAATTGGGCGATATCCACCAGGGTTTGGCACTGCTGCCGCATGCCGTCGGACAATCCTGTTCCTTCTTGACCAACGACTAAAACACATTCTTTGGGGTAATCAAATGTCTCAATAGGAACCGAGCCGTCCATATTGTCAACACCGATGATCGGGACGCGTGCTTCTGCCGCCCATGCGCCGAAAGAAACTGGATCAGGGTGGTGATGAATGTGTTGATACTTGTCCGTCACCATTGCGCCGCGCCGATTCCAGCGCTTTCGACCCACAATATGAACTTCCTTGACTAAAAACGCATTGGCGGTGCGAACAATTGAACCGATGTTGAAATCATGCTCGAGGTTCTCAATCGCAATATGTAATGTGTGCCGAGAGGTGTCAAGGTCAGCAACAATCGCATCAAGGCTCCAGTATCGATATTTATCGATGACATTACGCCGATCACCATTGGCGAGAAGCTCACTGTCCCAATGCTCACCGACGGGAGCATCACCTTCCCAAGGACCAACGCCTACTTCCGAAGCATCCTGATCCACCAGTGATGCCTATTCAAGTCCTAGATCGGCGAGTGTGTAAGCAGCGGTGTAGCCGTAGCCTGCTTCTTCAACTTTTGATTTTGCACCGCGATCAACAATCACGCTGACGCCCGCGATCACGGCACCGTCAGCCAAGAGTGCCTCAACGGCTGTTAATACAGATGAGCCGGTAGTTGACGTGTCTTCCACGGCAAGAACACGAACACCGTTGACGTCGGGGCCTTCAATTCTTCGCTGCAAACCATGCTGCTTCTCGCTTTTTCGGACAACAAATGAATTGAGGAGAATGCCCTCACCAGCGGCGTTGTGCATCATTGCAGTCGCCACCGGGTCAGCGCCAAGGGTCAGCCCACCGACAGCTGCGTAATCACAACCACTGTTTACCTGTCGCATCACCGCACCAACTAGTGGCGCCGCTTCGGCGTCCAACGTCACCCTTCGAAGGTCTACGTAGTAGTCCGCCTCTCGCCCGCTGGAAAGAATGACCTTTCCACGGACCACGGCTTTGTCTAAAATCTGTTGGCGCAATGCTTTCCACTCGGGACTTTGTGACATGGACGCATCCTAATCAAGTGCCAATATGCTGATCCCAATGAATGAAGTAACGCTGGTACACCTCGTGAGTGATGAAACACCCCCGGATCTGCCAGGGCTACTGGCTGAGATAGGTCCCACTCATTGCGTCAATATCTTGGCAGACCCAGACCCGGCTCGGACCTGCCAGAGAATCGCGAAGGCCACTTCTAGCAAGAACCTGATCATCATTGCAACCGGTACCGCCTGCAATCAACTCCCCGCCATCGCCCTGGCGCAACGTGCAACGGGGAAACAAATCTTGGGTTACCAGTTGTTGCGACCAACGCTCCCCACATTCACGGACAGCTGGCCCCAGGGGCCAATCACCGCTTATTTCCCAGCGGGATTAACTATTCCCAAGGAACTAACTCTTCGGGGAATCACAATCAGACAATTCGCAAACCTGCTCGAATTCGCCAGATTCATCGAAGATAACTGCCCTTAGGCCTATCAGGCTTACCCTCTCAGCGGGAATAACGCGAGTGCATGGCTTACCGTTATGAGGTGAGATTTAAGCGTGGGCAAGCACTCGTAGGAATCATTGCCGCCACATTGGCCACTTTCCCTCTTGCAAACGTCCATGGCACGAGCACTCGCCAGAGTGAGTTATCCCCCAGAGTTATTCATGGGGTCGATGCCAACGTGGGACAATTTCCCTTCTTGGCAGCTTTGTTTTACACAACGGACCTGGAGCAGGAAGGCGCATTTCAAGCCCAGTTCTGCGGGGCAACACTGACCAGCCCAACCACATTGGTTACCGCCGCCCATTGCGTGATTAACCAGAAAAGCGGAGAGCAAACTACCGCAACCGAAATCAGCGCTGGATTCACCCGAAATTTAGATTCGTCAACTATTCGAATTGTTCGAATCGCAAACGTGAGTGTGCACCCGGGATACGACATTGAAACCTCAGACAACGACATTGCAGTACTGACACTTACGGCACCGGTGACTGACATCCCGGTTTTGAACCCCCTGGTTCCTGGACTGTCCGCCGAATATACGGCTGCGGGAAAGACTGCTCAAGTTGCCGGTTGGGGAAACATTGTTGTTACTGGAAATAAGTACCCGACCATTTTCCAAATCGGCGACCTCGTCGTCTTTCCGGACTCTTCCTGCGGTGGAGGAAAAAGAAATATCGTCAACGGAATCTCTTTCAATGGATTTTCCAAAGGTGAAGTTAATGATGATCTAATGATGTGCGCTGCAGGAGTTAATTCGAGCAGCAAAATTGTTGACGCCTGTCAAGGAGACTCCGGTGGGCCACTGGTCGTAACGGGTAGCGCGGGTCCACGACTTGTCGGAGTTGTCAGTTGGGGTGAGGATTGTGCGAGTAAGTATCCCGGGGTCTACAGTCGAGTGAGCGCGCTCAATGCATACTTGCAAGAGGCTGGAGCAATGTCCATTTCAATCCCGACAGTTCCACCCACAGTTTCTGTGATGCCACTTTTAGGTGAGTTGAGAATCACCGTGAGTGCGAGTCAAGGCGACGCCGCGGTAACGCAATATGCAGCAACCGTGACTGGCCCAAACCCCGCGAACCCAACAACAACCCAAACCGTAAATTGTTTTGCAGCCCCGACGAAGCGAAGTTCGAGCGGTACATGTTCAGTTTTCGGTCTGCTCACCGGAGCACAGTACGCAGTTACAGCAATCTCGGCGAACAACACAGGGGACTCGCCGGCTTCGGCCCCCGTTATTGCGATTCCTAGTGACCAGCCAATTGCTGGTGAGATTAATTCCGCCAAATTCACTCGGGCAAGTGCAAGATTTAATTTGACACCCTCAATTGCAAATAGCTCTCCGATAAAAACAGAAAGAATGATTTGCTCACCCTTGGGTTCAGGGGCCGTTCGCTCTGCTCGCATAACAGGTGACTCGGTAATTGTCAGGAACCTGACTCAAAGCCGGTATAGTTGCCTCATTCGAATTGTCACCGATGCGGGGTCGGCCGACTCAGTTGAGAAATTGATTCGGCGTCAATGACAGACGGGTCAAAGCCGCATTTCGTGTTTCTTGCGTTTGGGCTTGGATCTGCAAGAACATAGCTTCGCGCACACGACGCTCAGCCTCGCCTCCTGTCATCATTGCTCCACCAGAACTAGCGGTTATCGCAGCCACGGTGCACGTAACGGCAAATTCAAGTATCTGTACCCGAAGATTTATCAGTTCAGATCGTTGAGTTTCAGGATTGTCGATAGCGTCATAGGCCTGCGCACGTAAGCGTTCGAATTCCTGAGCGAGTTTTTTAGCCGCGCTTTGCCCGGCTTCTTCACCTCGTGCATTTGATACTTCATTGAGTTGCTCAATTGCAGCCCGCGCAACACCTAGAGCTGCCGGGCTAGGCAGGACCGTTTTCCCCGAGTCAACACTTAACCAATCCTGAGAATCAACGATGCTGAACACAAAGTCGCTACTAATGAAAGTGTGATCGAAAGTGATCGGCCTGCTATGCGTCCCCGACATTGCTAGTAATTTCAACGGCTCACCGACAACACAGGAATCAAACTGCTCGTCAAAACCTTCAATGGGAAGATAGAAAATCACGATCTGTGATTTGTCTTCCGTTGAAGCTAACAGCATCAGGACATCGGCAATATCCCAACTCGTTATCCAATCAAGGGTCCCCGTGAGTTCCCAACCGTCCGGAACTTTTTTCGCAACGGGATTTGGCGGCCCGCCCCGGCGTACATGCGCGAATGCAACAGCAGCGAGAAGTTCCCCACTCTGCATTCCCTTTAGCCACCGCTTCGACAGTTCAGTACTTGCACCCTGATTCCCCCCGGTCACCAAGGTGTTCAGTGGAGTTTGATGCTGGGTCCAACAAAACCAAGTGCTGGCGTCCGCTCCCGCGAGTCGTTCAATCAGCTCACGTTGTTGCCACACTTCCCCTGCGATTCCGTGGGCGCCAACGGAAGCAAGCAGGTCAATGTGGCTGCGGGGAACACCCAATTGCTCACTGGCCTGGGCGCTCTGGGCAATCACAGCGAGAACCGAATCAATCTCGGGCGTCAATTGCGCCACTGGGTGAATGAGTTGCTGAGGCACTTACCTACCTAATCACGAAAGCTCCCGAGCTGCAGGCATAAGGTTGTCGCGTGCAAGAAAACTTCTTAGTTCCCAAAATGCGCCCGCACGCGGTCTCTATTTTTGCCGAGATGTCACAACTTGCAGTTAAGACGAATTCAATCAATTTGGGGCAAGGATTCCCCGACACTGATGGACCGCAGGAAATCAAAGACGAAGCGACTGCATGCATAAACAGTGGGCGTGGAAATCAATACCCGCCACCACATGGCTTTCCCGAACTGCGTTCTGCAGTCTCGGCTCACCAAAAGCGTTTTTACAACCTGGATCTTGACCCCGATACCGACGTCGTTGCAACGACGGGTGCAAGTGAAGCGCTTGCAGCAAGCCTGCTCGCACTCGTTGAAAGCGGAGATGAAGTCATTTTTTTTGATCCAGCATTTGACGTCTACCGGGCCGTGATTGATCTCAGCGGAGCCAAGCCAGTAGGTGTTCCCTTGACGAAACCGGACTTGCGACCTGACATCAATGCGTTAGCAGCCGCAATTACTCCTGCGACGAAACTACTGCTCCTCAACTCACCGCATAATCCAAGTGGCACAGTGTTCAACAAAGAAGAACTGAGCGCGATTGCTGAGTTGGCCATTGCACACGACCTCATTGTGATTTCTGATGAAGCTTACGAACACTTGTGGTTTGACGAGAATGTTCACATTCCCATTTCAACTTTGCCGGGTATGTTCCAGCGGTGCATCACAATTGGTTCGGGTGGGAAATCATTCTCGTTCACCGGTTGGAAAGTTGGCTGGGCAAGTGGTCCAAAGCCTTTGATTGCAGCGGTTAAATCAGTACGGCAACATTTGAGCTACGTCTCTGGTGGACCATTTCAGTTAGCAATTTCCAAAGGGCTCGGCTTGCCCGATCAGTACTTCACACAATTTCGACGGGACCTCAGTGTTAAGCGTGACCTACTTAGCGCCGGCTTAACCCAACTCGGAATGAGAGTGATTCCAACCGAAGGAACCTACTTCGTAACAACGGATATCTCACCCCTCGGCTTTACCGACGGTCTTGAGTTTGCTCGCATGTTGGCGAATCAATGCAAGGTTGTTGCAATTCCCCACCAAGTGTTCACCGAATCAGGTCAGGATTTCAAAGAGTATGTCCGCTGGGCTTTCTGCAAGAAGCCTGAAGTTCTTGCAGAAGCCATCCAGCGAATGCAAACTATCTCTTAGAGAATCTTGAGTGACTCTCCATCTGCGGCAACAGTGACGACACACGTGTCACCATCGGATAACTCCCCACTCAATAATGCCATCGCCAATTTGTCACCTACAGCGGATTGAACGAGCCGTCGCAAAGGACGCGCACCGTAAATCGGGTCAAATCCTCGATCAACCAACCACGTGAGGGCGGACTGTTCCAATTCAAGCGTGATCCTGCGGTCAACTAGGCGCTTCTGCAATTGAGCGATCTGAATCTTGGTGATCCTCGCCAATTCCTCTTTATCCAATGGATCAAATGTCACCATTGCGTCAAGCCGGTTCAGGAACTCAGGGCGAAACTTTTGCCGAACTACATCCATGACTGCAGCTTTTCGTTCCTCAAATGGCACATCTTGGTCAATGAGGAATTGGGATCCAAGGTTCGAGGTTAAAATAAGAATTACATTGCGGAAATCCACTGTTCTTCCCTGGCCATCCGTTAAACGCCCGTCGTCAAGAACCTGCAACAACACATCAAAGACTTCAGGGTGGGCTTTCTCTACTTCGTCAAGTAGAACAACCGAGTAGGGACGCCTGCGAACTGCCTCGGTGAGCTGTCCTCCCTGTTCGTAGCCCACGTACCCTGGCGGAGCACCAACAAGGCGCGCCACCGAGTGCTTTTCGGAATACTCGCTCATATCAATGCGAATCATTGCTCGTTCGTCATCAAAGAGAAACTCTGCGAGTGCCTTGGCTAACTCAGTTTTACCAACACCGGTTGGTCCAAGGAACATGAAGGATCCGGTCGGCCGATTGGGATCGGAGATTCCCGCTCGAGCGCGACGCACTGCATCACTGACTTCGCGGATGGCTTCAGGCTGACCGATTACCCGTTCACCGAGGTACTCTTCCATGCGTAGCAGTTTCTGAGTTTCACCTTCAAGTAATCTGCCGGCCGGAATTCCCGTCCACGCTGCAACGACTTCTGCTATGTCATCGGCGGTCACTTCTTCTTTGACCATGGTGGATTCACGTGCATTGGTTTCAGCGGTTACCTTCACGAGCTCATCCTCGAACGTTGGGAGTTCGGAATAGAGAATTCGTGACGCAAGTTCAAAGTCTCCCTCGCGCTGGGCCCGCTCAGCCACTGCCCGCAAATCATCGATTAAGACTTTAATTTCACCGATACGGTCCAGGCCCTTCTTCTCATCATTCCAACGGGTCCGAAGTCCACGAAGCTCTTCATCTTTTTCCATAATTTCTGCACGGATTTTTACCAACCGCTCTTTTGACGCGTCGTCTTTCTCCTTAGCGACTGCAAGTTCTTCCATGCGCAGGCGATCGACTTGGCGTTGCAGGACATCAATTTCAACAGGAGATGAATCAATCTCCATTCGTAGCCTGCTAGCGGACTCGTCCATTAAGTCAATTGCTTTGTCTGGCAAAAAACGACTAGTGATGTAACGATCCGACATTGTGGCTGCAGCAACGATCGCCGAATCAGAGATAACGACTTTATGATGCGCTTCGTATTTTTCTTTTATACCGCGCAGAATTGCAATTGTGTCTTCCACACTTGGTTGGTCGACGAAAACTTGTTGGAAACGACGCTCAAGGGCAGGATCTTTTTCGATGTACTCGCGGTACTCGTCAAGGGTTGTTGCACCAATCATGCGTAGCTCGCCTCGGGCAAGCATTGGCTTCAACATATTGCCGGCATCCATGGCCCCATCGCCACTACTGCCTGCACCCACAACAGTGTGGAGTTCGTCAATAAAAGTAATTACTTGACCATCACTACCTTTGATTTCATCGAGGACAGCCTTTAGACGTTCCTCGAATTCGCCACGAAATTTTGCCCCGGCGACCATGGCGCTCATGTCAAGGGAGATCAACTTCTTTCCCAGAAGCGAGGTCGGTACATCACCTTCGACAATTCTTCGCGCAAGGCCTTCGACTACTGCCGTCTTTCCTACACCCGGTTCACCAATGAGAACTGGGTTATTTTTGGTTCGACGAGAAAGTACTTGCATCGTTCGGCGCACTTCTTCATCTCGACCAATCACCGGATCGATTTTGCCTTCGCGGGCAAGCGCGGTTAGATCAACTCCGTATTTTTCTAATGCCTGGAAAGTACTTTCAGGATCTTGTGTATTCACGCGTGTGCTCCCTTTTGTTTCTTGTAATGCTTGAAGTAATGATGCACCAGTGACCCCCGCCTGGGCGAGCGATTGAGAGGCTTCGTTTGGGCCACTTTGGGCGAGGGCAATCAGTAAATGCTCGGTGCTGACGTAATCGTCATTTCGTTCTTTTGCTAACGAATCGGCGTCCTTGAGAACCTTGATGGTTGATTGACTTAATTGCGGCGGCGCAACAGTTGACCCCGAAACGGAGGGGAGTGACTGCATTTGAGTGCGCACACTTGCCGTAAGTGCCGGAACGTTTACACCTAAGTGTTTAAGGAGTGAAGTTGCAATTCCTGGGCCCTGCTGAAGGAGTGAATCAAGAAGGTGGATGGGCTCAACTGCTGGGTTTCCTTGCGCAGCAGCGATACGGACTGAAGCCCCAATGGCGTCATTGCTTTTTGTAGTTAACTCAATGTCCATGATTACTCCCGATTCACCCGTTGTGGACGCCACACGACCAGCGCGCGGGAAGTTCGTTCACGGTGGAACTCACCCAGTCGTTCACGAAGCTCCAGTACCTGTTCTTCAAGTTCAAGAACCCGCTTTATTCCCTCGATACTGAGACCTTCATTCGATAATTGGGAAACGTAGCGCAGTCTTTGCACATCACGCGCGCTATAAAGCCGGTTCCTTCCCGCGACTCGATGTGCTGACACGAGACCAACACGGTCATACTGCCGCAAGGTCTGCGGGTGTAGGCCAGCGAGTTGCGCAGCAATTGAAATTGCGTAGACAGGAGTCTCCGAAGCAACAATGTTGTCTTCAAATGGAGTACTCATGATTTTTCACCAAGTGCATAAATCTCTTTGCGTGGATCTTGATCGTTGGTTGCGTCTGCAAAATCCTTTAGCGCTGATTTGGCTTCTTCATTCAGGTTTTGCGGGACCGCTATGTCGATGACGGCAAGTACGTCGTGATTCATGCCATCTTTGCCACGAACCCCCTTCCCCTTAATTCGGAAGGTACGCCCGGTTGTTGTTCCTGCCGGGATACGCATATTGACAGTTCCGCCGCGCGGGACCGGTATCGCAATATCGGCACCCAGCGCAGCTTCAGCGAAAGTTACGGGGACTTCAACACTTAAGTTGTCGCCCTTGCGCTCAAATAGTGGATGCGGCTTCACAGATACCTTGACCAAGAGGTCACCACCGGGACCGCCACGTTCACCGGGGCCACCTTTGCCCTTGAGTCGGATCTTGGATCCGTCCTTGACCCCCGCAGGGATGCGAGCTTGAACACTTCGACTGCTTTTGCCGCGACCCGTCCCATGGCACCGATTGCAGGGATCATCAACGAATAGCCCTCGACCCTGACAGGTTGGGCAAGGTTCTGAGAAAGCAAATCCACCCGCATTACGGGAGATCTGTCCACTACCACTACACGTTGGGCACACCTGTGGTGTTGAACCAGCTTTGGCACCGGTTCCGTGACACATTGAGCAAGGCCCATCACTTTGTAAATTGAGTGGAACCGTTACGCCGTCAAGCGTGTCGGCAAACGAAAGCGTCAGCGAAGTCTCAATGTCTTGGCCTCGCCGAGGCTGCTTCGATCGACCACCTGCCCCACCTCCGCCTCGATTGAAGATACCGCCGAGGAAGTCGCCGAATCCACCCTGCTCGCCACCGAATAGATCTTCGTAGTTGACGTTGTAGTTTCCGCCACCGGATCCCGGTCTGCGTCCGTAGCCGCCGGAGGCAAAAAGTGCTCGACCTTCGTCATATTCCTTGCGCTTCTTGTCATCGGATAACACGTCATAGGCCTCAGACACAGCTTTGAACTTGTCTTCGGCCGCTTTATCCCCTGGATTTTTGTCGGGGTGAAGATCACGCGCAAGTTTTCGGTATGTCTTCTTCATCTCTGCGGGCGTTGCATCTTTTGAAACACCCAATAGAGCGTAAAAGTCTTTTTCGAGCCAATCCTTATTCATTCAATGTCCCACATCTACTTAGTCTGATCAAAGACTCAGGTGCCGGCAACGCTGACACGAGCTGGACGCAGAATGCGATCACCCTGCCGGTAACCCTGCTGGAAAATCGCGATCACGGTTGGTTCAGAAACTCCTTCGACCTCTTCACTGGCTAATGCTTCGTGCATATTTGGATCGAATGGATCCTGTGCCGCACCGAATTTCACTAAGCCAAGCTTGTTCAAGGTCGCTTCAAGTTTTTCACCAACGGTTTTGAATGCACCGTTGAGTTCGTCATGCTCGCGTGCTAACTCAATGTCATCAAGTACCGGCAGGAGTTCTGAAAAAACTGCACCGATAGCCAGCTGACGGTTCACTTCGCGGTCGCGATCAACTCGTTTACGGTAATTCGCGTACTCAGCTTGGACCCGTTGTAGATCCTCGGTGAGTTCACTTATTTTCTGTTCGATCCCCACTACTTCGCCTTCGATGAGGTCCGCTTCAGCGACTAACCCTTCGGTGAAAGGTTCGCCAGCCAAGTCGGAACTTGGCTGGCGAACT
>JBIIOS010000161.1:0-4022 GCA_044336805.1 Candidatus Nanopelagicales bacterium | reverse complement strand
TTTCAAATGCTCGCTGCGGCCCGGTCATCATGATGACGGGAGCGACCCCTGCCGCGTATAACTCCGCCGCCCGCTCAAGTCGATCATTTTTGGCAGCCGCTTGGTTATTCCACGCACCTGTCGGATCCATCACCACGATTACTTCCGTCTGGGTTTCATCTTCAATCTGCGAAGTAAGGACAATCTGAGCGGCAGCCCCAATCGGGATCAGAAGCAGCAAACTGACACCCACGGTAAGCATTAAAGTGAAAATGCGCGCTGGTGAAGTTACCGGTTCCAGAGCCACTGCCCCATGTTCACATGTTTAGCAACAAGTTCGGTGGTGCGACACATGTGAACAAGTGATCAGGAAAGTGCTGCCCTTCCTGACTCGAGCCTGGCGACCGGAACTCTAAATGGTGAGCAGGAAACATAGTCCAAACCAATTGCATGGAAAAAATGAATTGATGCTGGATCCCCGCCATGCTCACCGCACACTCCACAAGAAATACCTTGGCGCATTGCCCGACCCTTAATGACCGCCTCTTTCACAAGTTCACCAACACCCTCGGTGTCAATTGATTCAAATGGTGATACGGGGAAGATCCCTAAATCTAAATATCGACTGAAAAATGCGGCTTCAACGTCGTCGCGGCTAAAGCCCCACACGGTTTGGGTGAGGTCATTTGTTCCAAACGAGAAGAACTCGGCCAGCTCGGCAAGGTCTCCCGCAGTAATCGCTGCGCGAGGAAGTACAATCATGGTGCCGATAGGGATCTCTAAATCAATTTTTTCTTGAGCCAACACCGACTCGATGACCTTGCCGACTTCGGTTCGAATAATGGAGAACTCCGTAATCGAACCTACTAGCGGGATCATCACTTCCGGTCGCGGGCTGCCGCCTCTTCGTTTTTGATCACAGGCTGCAAGCGTGAGTGCCTCAACTTGCATGGCAAAAAGTCCCGGCAACACCAGGCCCAGTCGCACACCACGCATTCCCAGCATGGGATTTTCCTCACTGAGTCGATTCACTGCAGCAAGTAGTTTGACGTCCGCCTCGCTTACTTCACCACGCTCGGTGTCAACGGCTACTTTCACCGCAAGTGCAACCCTGTCCGGGAGAAATTCGTGCAGCGGTGGATCAATCAAGCGAACCGTTACGGGTAGGCCGTCCATCGCCTGGAGAATTTCCGTGAAGTCACTTCGCTGAAGTGGCATTAGTTCTTCCAAAGCACGTTTATTCTGCTCAGCGGACTCGGACAGAATCAAGTCTTCAATTAATTGCCGACGCTCACCAAGAAACATGTGCTCGGTGCGCAATAGCCCGATTCCTTGCGCGCCCATGCGGCGTGCACGTTCAGCATCGGGTCCAGTGTCGGCATTAGCGCGAACACCCATGCGACGTTTGAGGTCAGCATGAGTCATGATTCGGTCGACGGATTCGATGAGTTCTGCAGTAAAGTCGTCAACTCCGACAATTGCTTCTTTTTTGCCTTGTTCAAAAAGTTTGACAATTGGGCTTGCGGTTACAGGAACACTTCCCAAGAAAACCTCGCCGGTACTTCCATCAATTGAGATAACGTCTCCAGCGGTGAGGATCTGGCCTTGAGCTGTTGTGAGTTCACCTTTCTTTGTGTCAATCCGAAGTGACTCTGCTCCGCACACTGCCGTCTTGCCCATGCCTCGCGCAACAACAGCTGCATGTGAAGTCTTTCCACCACGACTGGTCAAAATTCCCGTTGCTGCCACCATGCCGGCAAGATCCTCCGGCGTTGTTTCACGTCGCACCAGGATCACATCCACTCCCGCCGCAGCCTTGTCGACCGCAGCTTGTGACGAGAACACAATTTCACCCACCGCCGCTCCTGGGGATGCGTTAGTGCCTTGTCCAATCAAAGTTGATGCGGCATCGATATCAAAGCGCGGGAATAACAGTTGGGCGAGTTGGGCGCCGGTTACCCGCAACAGTGCCTCGTCAAGGGTAATCACGCCCTCATCAACTAAAGAATTTGCAATGCGAAAGGCAGCTGCCGCTGTTCGCTTACCAACGCGTGTTTGCAACATCCATAGTTTTCCTCGTTCAACCGTGAATTCAATGTCACACAAATCACGATAGTGGCCCTCAAGTTTTTTCATATTCGACATTAGTTCCGAGTACGAATTTGGATCCAATTCATTGAGGTAGTCCAAGGGGTGCGCATTACGTACGCCTGACACAACGTCTTCACCTTGGGCATCAGGGAGATAGTCACCGTAAACACCCTGATCACCATTTGCTGGGTCCCTGGTAAACGCCACACCCGACCCTGACCCCAAACCTGATACACCTGCGCCAGCGTTGCCAAAAACCATGGCCTGCACGTTCACGGCGGTTCCGAGGTCATGCGGGATATGTTCCCTGCGACGGTAGATTTGTGCTCTATCGGTATTCCAGGAGTCAAAAACGGCGAGGATTGCTCCAGCGAGTTGATCAGTTGGGTCTTGCGGGAACTCTGTGTTGGTTTCCTTACCAATAATCTCCTTGAATTCGCGCACGAGCTCCTGCATGGCTGCAACGCTGAGTTCAACGTCTGTGCCAACTCCCTCACGGGCTTTGGCAGCGTCGATGCATTCTTCAAATGGCTCACCAGAAATATCAAGAACCGTCTTGCCATACATCTGGACCAACCTGCGATATGAATCCCATGCGAAATGTTCATTGCGAGAGGTACTCGCTAATCCTTGAACACTTAAATCATTGAGGCCGATATTCAACACTGTTTCCATCATGCCGGGCATTGAAAACTTCGCACCGGAGCGCACCGAAACGAGTAAAGGATCCGTTCCGTCACCTAATTTTTTGCCCATGGATTTTTCCAATTCGTCCAAAGCCGAATCGATTTGTTGCTTCAGTTCTGCTGGCTGGGTGCCGCCGTCCAGATATACCCGACACGCAGTGGTCGTGATGGTGAATCCCGGAGGGACCGGTAATCCAAGGGAAACCATTTCGGCCAGATTCGCACCCTTTCCGCCGAGAAGGTCTGACATGCTGCGGTCGCCTTCGGCAAATGCGTAGACATATTTACTCACCCGGGTTTGCTCCTTCTGGCGTGCGCGATGGATCACATCTGGCCGTCAGTGTGCCACTCAAGGGATGCCCGCGGGTCGTTTTCGGATCGGTCAGAATGTGAGGTTAACCACCACTGACGCTGATTTCGGCGAGGGAAACATTCACCCGATCCTCAGCGGTTAACTCGCAGCTTTCCAGCCAGCGATCAGGTAGGGATGGACGGCGCCCACCAGAAGTTCGGCCGCGTGGACCGGATCCCACTTCTGAATTGAAATCTTGATCGGGATTGATCTGGGCCAAGAGGGCATCAAGTTCTGCGAGGGTTTGCACGGTTCCCAGTGGCTGACGAACCGTGTGAGGAACACTGAATCCTTTGAGGTACCAGGCCATGTGTTTGCGCATATCACGACAACCTTTAGCTTCACCGTAATCCACACACAGTAATTCGGCGTGCCTGCGCAAAATCACAAGGACTCGACCCAGCCGCGGTTCAGTAGGCAACGCTTCACCAGCAAAAGCGGCGGTCAGTTGGGAGAACAACCATGGACGCCCTAGACAACCTCTCCCCACAACTACGCCGTCGGCACCCGTGTGAGCCATCATTTCTAATGCGTCAGCACCGGTCCAGATATCACCGTTGCCGAGTACCGGAGTATTGAATTGGCGCAGGTGGTCTTTCAAGTTTTTAATGGCGTCCCAGTCGGCGCTCCCGCCATACATTTGGGCCGCTGTTCGACCGTGCAGTGCGACCCAAGCAACCCCAGCTCGGGCAGCGCTCTCCCCTGCTTGCAAATAAGTCAGGTGTTGGTCGTCAATCCCTTTGCGCATTTTCACCGAGACGGGAACTTTCCCACCAGCGGCATCAACTGCGCGTTCAACAATTTCTTTGAACAAATCACGTTTCCACGGCAACGCGCTGCCACCTCCCCTGCGGGTGACCTTGGGTACCGGGCAACCAAAGTTCATATCAATGTGGTCAGCGCGATCTTCGTCA
>JBIIOS010000160.1:0-4046 GCA_044336805.1 Candidatus Nanopelagicales bacterium | reverse complement strand
ACAGGATGAGTGAAAGATGAGCGAATCAACCGACCTTCATGAACTTGCCCAACGACTTGAACGGCTCGAGACAACCGAGGCTGCCCGATCAACCCTGTTTGCCTATGCACAGGCGGTCGACACCCGAAATTGGTCGATGCTCGGCGGAGTTTTCAGCGAAGACGCCGTCTGCGAAATGCCAGGACTGCTTCTTACCGGTCGCACCGCGATCGTCGAAGCCATGCAGGGCATGCTTCCCACCGAATTCATCACCCGACACTTGATTGTCAACCCGCAAGTAACGTGGACGGCACCCGGACGGGCCACCGTTCGCGCAACTGTCTACTACGCGCACGAGGGCAGTGGCTTTGAGGCAACCGGTTGGGGGGATTACACCGACGAGATAGTGGTTACTGACGGAATCGGCGTTATCACGCGGACGGTTTTCACACCGGCAGTGCACTTGCCGGGAAGCGTCTCAAGCTTTGCCCCACGTTTACAGCAACTTGAAACAGCCGAATTGGCTCGCGCTGTTTCATGGCGCTACGCGAACGCTGTTGACACCCCAGACTTCGATTTGTTAAAAAGTGTCTTCACCGAAGACGCTGTCCTAACAACAAGTAAAGGCTCATGCACTGGCCGCGAGGAAGTACTCGGCTACTACGCAACCGCGCTCGCTGGACCGGTAAAACGAAAGCACTTTTTGGTGAATCAGACACTCACCCCGCTAGGTCCTGATCTGGTGCTACTGGAGTCCTACTTTTTATACACATTCTCCGGCGAAGACACCTCCACTATTGGTTGGGGAAATTACGTCGATCGCATCCAGATCATCGACGGTGTCGCTTACATCCAGGACAAACGCATTTCAGCGGACCTACATGCCGACTCCCGCATTGGCTGGGCGCGTCCGTGAGTGATGCACTCAAAGCGCACAACGAACCGCCATACAACCTCGTACTGCTCGATCTCGACGGCACAATGATTGATTCCGAACCTGGCGTGCAGGCCGCAGTGCGACACGCCCTTGTCACCGGTTTTGACATAACACCAACCCAAGCCGAACTCGAAGAGTTTATGGGGCCACCTCTCGCCGACGTACTACCGCGAATTTTTGGACTCAATGATCCAGCCGATGAAAAACGCTTCTTCGAGTTGTTTTGTGCGGTGTACTTCCACGGGATGGAGTACGACTTTGATCTGTACCCGGGCATGCTCGATTTGGTCAACGACTTATTTGATGCAGGCGTCAAAATAGCCTTAGCAACATCCAAGCCCGCGGAATCCGCGGAGCGAATCTTGCAGCACGCCAACATTGATCATCGCTTCACTTTCATAGCGGGATCCGCATCTGATGGTTCGCGTCAAAACAAAACCGATGTACTCGCACATGCCTTCACTCAGATGCAAGCAAATGCTGCAACGCATCGAATCGTGATGGTGGGTGATCGCGCCCTTGATCTACATGCCGCACACGACCACGGAGTCGACAGCATCGCTGCCTATTGGGGTTATGCACCACTGGGTGAACTCGATGACTGCGCCGCAACCCACCGGGTAGCAAACGTTGCGGAGCTAAGAAAGGTGCTGTTACCGAACTGAGCTGGTTGCTTCCCGGCCTATCGAACAGCAGCGTCAAGTAATGGAGCAAGTCGATCGGGTATGCCGATCCAATCCTGCGGAGACACAATTGCAGGATCAAAGTTTGCATCGATTGACACGGCATCAACTCCTGCTGCAGCGGCGGCGGCCACCTCAACACACAACTCGTCGACACTGAGCGGGCGTAGATTGGCAACGACTACGGGTGGATCGGTGAAAAGGTTCCAGCACATTTTAAGTGGAGCAAGCTCGGCCGGGCGCATTGTTGCCAAAAGGTTCATGGTTTCTAAGTGCTGTTCGAGAGTCCCCGACGCCGGATTCCACCAGTCGAATTGTTCGGCGGTCCGCTTGAGACCACTCTCTGAACGCATGCCCGCCATCAGTGGCGGGTGTGGCCGCTGAATTGGTTTGGGGTCAACATCAGATGCAGGAATAGAGAAAAATTCACCCTGGTGACTGACGGGATCAGGGCCCCAGCACGCTTTCATTGCGTCAATGAATTCACTTGCGCGACGCCCCCGGGTGCGTGGGTCAACGTCATATTGCGCGTGCTCTTCATCAGACCAGCCGACACTAAACCCGAAAACAGTTCGACCACCCGAGAGCACATCCAGCGTTGTAATACGTTGGGCTAGGTCAACCGGGCGGTTGTAGCCGGCCACGAGAATGCTTGTTCCCAAGATAATCTCATTTGTCCAACCGGCGACAACCGACAACAATTCCATTGGCTGCAACACCGAGCGATACGCCTGCGGTACCGCAAGACCCGGTCGCGCTGAGTAACCCGAGACGACTTCATGCGGATAGAACAGATGCTGTTGAACAAAAAGATGCCCAAATCCGAGCTCCTCGGCTCGCTCGGCAAATCCTCGTACAGCGCCGGCGTCAGCATGGGAACCCAGTTGGGGAAGTGCTAGGCCAACGCGCATGCGATCGGTCACGGCCAGAGACCGCCACCAACGGTGACGACTTCGCCATGCATGTAAGGAACTTCATCACTGAGCAGCCAGGCGGCCGTTGCGGCGATTTCTTCTGGTTCTGCGTACCGACCCATGGGGACTGCCGCACTCATTGCGCCCTTGAATGTTGCAACATCAATTCCTGCCAGAGCCGCAAGACCTTCTTCTAGTGGGCGCATCATGCGCGTCTCGACCACACCCGGTGCGACAACGTTGACACGAATTCCTTGTGGGCCCGCCTCTTTCATCAGTGACTTCGAAAGTCCGATCACTGCGTGCTTGCTCGCAACGTAAACAGCAACGCCACCATCGCCCTTGAGGCCTGCAATGGAAGCGGTGAAAACGATCTTGCCGCGATTAGGTTGGGTTGCCATCTGTCGCATAGCCGCGGAAGACCCGAGGAACGCGCTGAGAACGTTGACTGCAAAAACTTTCTCAAAGTCGTTAATGTCAAAATCAGCCACGGTCAGCACTCGACTCTCAACTCCTGCGTTGGCAAGAAACATGTCGACACTACCAAATTTTTCAACCGTGGTTGCGAAGAATTTTGCGGTGTCTTCCGGACTGGTGACGTCGGCGCCGATTGCAATGACTCGATCGCCCAACTCGGTTGCCAGTGCATCTACACCAGCTTGGTTAATGTCAACAGCAACAACGTTTGCACCTTCGGCATGAAGTCTTCTCACTGCAGCGGCACCGATGCCTCCGGCTGCGCCGGTCACTATTGCGGTTTTTCCTGAAATTCCTTTTAACATCAGTCCTCCTTGGTGTTGTTACTGCAGATTTCCTTAATTTACCGGCCGTGCCCATTCTTGTCAGTTAAAGCTTGCCAGAAAAAACAGTGTGCTGAACTTCACTCGGCGTGACACCAGTTCACTGGAAATTTAACCAGCAATATTGCGATCCCCGTCCCAATAGGGGCGCCGCAGTGATTTCTTGTCAACCTTCTGCATTTCATTACGCGGCAACTCTGCGATGAACTCGTATTGGCGCGGGATTTTGTAGGCGGCCAGCCGTTCGCGACAGAAAGCCTGCAGCTCCTCAGCGCTGGGAGGGTCTAGTGGATTTGCGGGTACAACAAAGGCGAGAAGTTGCTCACCCAATTCAGCGGAAGGAATCCCGACAATTGCGACTTCTGCGACACCGGGGTGATCCAGCAATGCGTTTTCACTCTCAGAGGGGTAAAGATTTACTCCGCCTGAAACGACCATATCTGAGAGGCGATCGGTAATATAAATAAAACCATTTGCATCAACATGACCCATGTCCCCGAGTGTGAAGGCTCCTGGTCGCACATACGCCTTCGCTGTTTTTTCCGGATCTTGGTGGTAGCTCGGGCCAAATCCTTCCGGAGCTTGGAATGCAAGGATCCCGGTCTCACCGATTCCTAGTTCATTTCCTTCCTCATCAACAACAAGTACTTCAAATGGTTCCACGGCGCGGCCAACAGAGCCCGGGTGTTCGAGCCACTCAGGAGATGTAATACGACACAAGGTTCCCGTCTCA
>JBIIOS010000159.1:0-4069 GCA_044336805.1 Candidatus Nanopelagicales bacterium | reverse complement strand
CAGATTGCCGTTGATGGACCCCTCGACAGAAACAACAGCAAGCGAAGTGGTGGAGGTGATCTCGATGTCTAATGGCTCCATCGATGGATCACCTGAAGATACAACCGACGTCACGGAGAGGGCATCGCACAATCCAGACATGGCCATACGCATCTGTTCCATAATGAGTACCATCTGGCCCTCATTGTTACCAACGGTCATATCTACTCCCTATTTGTTTAAATAACTCGAAATGCTGCTTGAGTACCTTCGCCACCAGGGACTGCATGCGCAAACACGACACCATTGCTGGTGACTTCCCACGGTGAGTCAGGTGAATGACCAAGCCGGAACACATCTCCGACGCTGATATTCGCGAATTCGGACAAACGTCCCTGGATCGGTCGTAAGCGCACGGAGACCGTGACGGGGGCGAGCCGAAGGCGCGCCTCGACATCTGCGGTGAAGTCTCGGCCTTTCCCTCGGCCTTTCTCGGCCTGTCGAGAGGCGAGAGTGGCGTCTAGTGGAGGGAGGATGGAGTTAAGCGGTAGCGCGAGCATTGTGCGGAACTCTTGTTCCTTGATTTCCATCCGGAAGGTTGCGACCAGCATTTGGTCACCGTTGGAAGCGGCATGTGCCTGATCCGGTGCGGAGAATTGGCCGGTAAGAACGGGGAACCAGGTGATGATTCCGTCGAAACTGAATCGCAGAGCGCCGGCAAGGCTGCTGCCCAAATCGCCCACAAGCATGTTCTCGATTTCGGTCAGACCACGGTTTGGTTGATCGTCGTCTCCGGGACCTCCGAGGGGAAGGTCAACCGCCAGCATTGCAAAGTTCAGGGGAAGATGAATCAAACCGACTGAATTCAGTGGGTTGAGAGAGGTGACCAGTAGCACCGTTTCTTCGGGGAGGGAATTAATC
Source organism: Candidatus Nanopelagicales bacterium (assembly GCA_044336805.1). Lineage (GTDB taxonomy): Bacteria > Actinomycetota > Actinomycetes > S36-B12 > S36-B12 > UBA4592. The sequence goes on along the minus strand of JBIIOS010000159.1, from coordinate 3,169 downwards.
AGGGCCAAATAGGTCGTTTGCTGCAAGGACTCGAGGTCGTGGGAGCAGGACGCCCGCAGCTTTGAGGTGATCACCGAGGCGGTTTGATCAGCGTACGCCGATAATGCCTGTTCCAGGATCCGCTGGTGGTCACGGGTGAATTTTGACGGGTTTTGAAAATCATAAAGCTCTGCGTCAAAGTCGACGTAGGTTGCACCCGCGGAGCCCGCCCGGGTGGAAGATTTTGATGCCACGAAGGACTTATCGTCAGCCTCGCAGGTGAACTGAGAGATTCGACTCAAAAAGTACAGCAAATTCGGGAAGTACGGGCCGGATCCTTCCAGCCTTTCTACCCTCGAGCCCTGAAAACCACTGGCCCGAGATCATAAGTCGCGTTTCATCCATGGCGACTGGGGCACGTTTACTGCATTACGAACTCCGTGAAGTAGATATCGATCACCGTGACGCCGTAACCATCGGTCACCCGTTCGAGTAATTCCTCTTTGAGTGCGGCACGGCCAGTTTCACTCATTAATTGCGCTACATCTTGATCGCTAAAGACCTCAATCGCGGCATCCTTGGCCATCGAGCCATCGAGTTCAGCTTTTTCGCCCATAAGTGTCGTTTGCAGTGCCAGCCCTAGCTTGAGGAAACGTTCGTTTTTGAGGTTGATGAACATAGGGTCAAGGGGAATGACCGCGCCCTTAACCACTGCGACAGCTGCGACGGGTTCGGCAGCGGCGGGTGCCGGTGAGGAACTCCTGCCGAGGAACATGTACGCGCCGCCTGCCACCAGCAAAACGGCAAGCACAATGACAACGAGCATCAAGCGTGACTTCTTTTCGCCACCTTCTGAATCGGACTTCTTTTTAGCCATGATTTTCCTCCATGCGGTTAATCGGCTTTGCGAACCGAATCTTGAGCGAACTAGGTGTTATTTGCCTCATTGGGCGGCCTGCATATCAGCGATCGCACCGGCGACCCTTGATCCGGCCAGGAGGGCACGTTGTTCATCGGTTAAGCCACTAGCCAACACGATCGCCACTCGGCGGTTGAGCCGAAGGTGCTCCGGGTTGGTCTCGGGAACCAGAGGAGACGTGTCCGCGTAGCCCGCAACGTGCATTCGGTCACGGGAAACTCCCCCTTCAGAGTTCAGGAATCGAGCAACCGCACCCGCCCTCGAGCTGGAGAGCTCCCAGTCGCTGGGGAAGTTGATCGGCTGAACGGGAGCAGTGTTGGTGTGACCTTCAATAATGAGTTGGGTTCCCGAGTCCTGAAGCGCCGGAAGCAGAGCCCTAATGGCATCTTCTCCGCCGGACTGAAGCGTGGCGCTATGGGGGGCAAAAATCACGTCGTCAACGAGGAGGGTCACAACCAGCCCACGTTCCTCTCGACTGAGTACTACTTTTCCGGCAAGGCTCGAGGCGCTCACGGCTTCGACAAGCGCCAATTCTGCCTTGCTTAGGTTGGCCTGATCAGCGGCCTGAGCCGCCTCGGCAGCCTGAACAGCAAGGCTCGTTTTTTCACTAGAAATGGTTCCCGGCGTTGACATTGCAGCCGAAACCTGTTCCTTGAGTTGGGGCATAATGTCCGGTACGACAATCGCGGGAACGTCGACCGGGGGGGTCGAGTTCAAAGTCACGTTGTCTCCGGCCTCAGGCAGGATGCTGTCATTGCCGTCGGAAATGTTCACGACCGTACCGAACCCGGTGGCCAAAGACACGGCAAGCTCATCGAACTTTTTCTGGTTGATTTGACTAATCGCGAACAGGAGCACGAACAGAGCGAACAGCAGGGTCACCATGTCGGCATAGGAAATAAGCCACCTTTCGTGGTTTTCATGTTCCTGCTCAATGTGGCGACGATTAGTCAATTTCAGCCTGCCTTTTCAAGATCCCGCAGTACGTCGGCGGGGAGCAGAGCCCGAAGCCTGCGCTCGACCATGCGCGGGTTAGCGCCAGCCTGAATCGCCAAGATTCCCTCAATGATTACCTCACCCTGCGTTGTGCGCAGGTCATTGAGCAGTTTCATCTTGCTTGAGATCGGAAGCCAGAACACGTTCGCCGAAAGAACGCCCCACATAGCTGCCACGAAGGCCGCGGCAATTAATCCACCGAGTTCATCCGGGTTGGAGAGGTTACCAAGAACGGTGACCAGACCAAGAATGGTGCCGATAATGCCGATGGTTGGGGCATAGCCACCCATATCGGCGAAGAGTTTTGCCTGGCGTCCGCCGTAAACCGTTTCACTGTGAAGTTCAGCCTCAAGGATGCGTCCAAGGTCGCCGGGGTCGGTGCCGTCGATTGCTAATTCCAGTCCGCGGCGTAGCAGGGGGTCTTCAATCTCGGCAACCGTGGCTTCCAAGGAGAGCAATCCATCACGCCTTGCGATATTGGCGCATTCCACGAGGGTTTCCAACAAACTTTCGTACTTAGGTGTCGCGGAAACGAGCGCTTTACCGGCAGCTTTAATCGATGACACGAATAATTTACCCGACATTCCAGCAGCGCCAACGGCGAATGTGCCACCGAAAACCAGAATTAACGGGGCAAGTAGCAGAATGGACGTAGGCGATCCGCCCTCAAGGATGAGCACCACCATGACGATGATGAAGGCGAGAACTACGCCAATAAGCGTTATTGGATCCACAATTATCCCCGCGGATTCATCGAAATGACGTTATGACCCTTGGGGCCAGAAGGATTATCGACGGCTTCAGCCACGTCTTGGGCGATCGCTAGGACGGTGGCACGGTCCAGCCGAATTGAATCAATGATGTCGTCGAGTCGCTCAGAGACCATTATGTGTTTGCCGTCCACGAGGGTCAGCACGGTGTCCGGTGACTCCTCGATCCGCTCGATCAGATCTGAATTCAACGCGAATTTCTCGCCATTGAGTCTCGTTAATTTAATCACGGTGCCTGCTCCTTCCATGGGCTATGTGGCTTCCAACAGTGTAATCGGCATAAATATCAGCGACTTAAGGTGTGACGGGCAAGAAGCACCCCAACATTTAAAAAATGGTCCGAAAATTCCGTTTGGGTAGGCACCCAGGGCACCTACCCAAACAGAATCTCAGGTTAACGCTTGATGCTCATGAGCTCCTGGAGCATTTCATCCGCTGCCGTCATGGTTCGCGAGTTAGCCGCGAAGCCGCGCTGGGCCACGATCAGGTTGGTGAACTCAGAAGC
>JBIIOS010000156.1:0-4127 GCA_044336805.1 Candidatus Nanopelagicales bacterium | reverse complement strand
TAAGCCGCATGACCCGACCAATGCCAGTCGGTATCCGTGCAATTGCTCTGGGTGCCTTGACTGCCGCACTAATTACCGGTTGCGGGGGAGCAAATGTGTCGGCTCCCAGCGCCCCGGAATCCCAAGCTACTTCTTCACTAGCGCCTGATCTTGAGGTCTTTTACAACCAGGAAATCGAATGGCGTGATTGCGGTGAAGCTGACTGCACGACATTTAAGGTGCCCCTGGACTACCAAAATCCTAAGGGTAATCGGGTTGAACTTGCCATGACCAAAGTGCGGGCCCGTGGTGAATCAATTGGTTCACTCTTTGTCAATCCGGGTGGCCCCGGCGGCAGTGCATTTGAATACGCCAAAGCTGCCGATTTCATTGTCAGCGATCAAATCCTTGAATCATTTGATGTTGTGGGGGTTGATCCAAGGGGGGTTGGCCAAAGCGAGACGATTCGCTGCTTAACCGATGAACAGATTGATGCGCAGATGGCTGCTGATGGATCACCGGATTCCGAGTTAGAAGAAAGTCGCCTCATTCTGGACGCCGGGTTTATCGGGGCAGCGTGCAAGGACAAAAATAACCCGCTGATTGCCCATATGTCTACCGTTGAAGTTGCAAAAGACATGGACATTGCGAGAGCACTTGTTGGTGACCCGGTCATGAATTTGCTGGGGAAGAGTTATGGATCAGCGATTGGAACGACCTACATCTCTTTGTTCCCTGACCGGGTGGGCCGCATGGTCCTTGACGGCGTGCTGCCCACATATTTAGATCAATTGGAATTAACCCAAGCGCAGGCGAAGGAATTTGAAGTCCTGTTGCGTTACTTTGTCAATGATTGTCTTGAGCAAAGTGAGTGCCCGCTCACGGGAAGTGTTGACCAGGGGGTTCAGCAAATCCAACAGTTTCTTGCAGATCTTGATTCCCAACCTTTGATGGGGGATAACCAGCGCGAACTCACGCAAAGTTTGGCCACCTTTGCGATTGTGAGTTATCTGTATTTCCCGGAGTACGATTTTCCAGATTTACGTTCTGGGTTAGCTGCAGCAATGAACCAGGGTGACCCGGACCCACTGTTAAATCTTCTAGACCAACGAATTAGTCGCGGACCTGATGGCCGCTATACCGACAACTCAACTGACGCGTTCTACGCGGTTTCCTGTCTTGATTACCCCGTCACCCAAAATACTGATGAGGTTCGTGATTTCGCAAACCAACTGGCGATCAGTTCACCAACTTTTGGAGAGAGCTTTGGCTGGGGCGCACTCGCCTGTAAGGACTGGCCCTACGCGGCCCAGCAAAGAGTCGACATTGTCGCCAACACCTCGACACCCGTCATGTTGATCGGCACCGAAAATGACCCAGCAACTCCGCTCCAATGGGCCGAAGAAGTGGCAGCAAAATTGGGTAACGCGGAACTTGTCGTATGGAAGGGTGCCTACAACCACACCGCCTACCGTGAAGGCAACGACTGCATCTCCGATCGGGTTGACGACTACCTGCTTGAAGGAACGATCTCCCCGGGAACCACAACCATCTGCGATTAGCAATACCCCCCAGGGGTATACTCGTTGCATGGACCCGGGTTATTCAGAAGACAAGGTTGCTGTTCTTAAACGCCTCAGGCGAATCGAAGGACAAGTCCGCGGCATTGAACGGATGGTCGAAGAGGACACCTACTGCATTGATGTCCTTACCCAAGTTTCTGCAGCAACCAAAGCACTTCAATCAGTTGCTCTGGTTCTCATGGGTGATCACCTTCAGCATTGTGTCGCTGACGCACTCAGCAAGGGCGGCGAAGATGCAAGCCACAAGATCAAAGAAGCCCAACAAGCAATCGAACGACTTGTAAAGAGTTAAAAGAGTTGTAAGGAGACTACGTGTCAAGTAAAACCATTAACGTTGACGGAATGACCTGTGACCACTGCGTTAACGCAGTGACCGAAGAAATCTCCAAGATACCCGGCGTAACCGAAGTAAAAATCGATTTACACGTAGGCGAAATCTCGCAGGTAGCAATTAACGCTGGAATTGAAATCAGTGACGCGGACATCGCGGCAGCTGTTGAAGAAGCAGGCTACTCAATCGTCCCCGCATGAGTAAACAGTCAGCAACCCCGATAGTTCTCGCAGTTGGTGGCATGACCTGTGCTACATGTGCCATGCGGGTTGAGAAGAAATTAAACAAAATACCCGGTGTTGTCGCAACGGTGAACTACGCAACCGAAAACGCAGCAATAGATTTGCCTGCAGAGATAAGCATCGCCGATGCAATAGCCGCGGTCGAGTCAGCCGGATACACGGCCAAGGAACTAAAGCGCAATATAGAGGAGCAAGGGGAACTCAAAGATTCTGCTGAAGTCACACTTCGCAACCGCCTTATAATTTCTTCGATTCTCACTATCCCTGTAGTTCTCATGGCAATGATTCCTGCGCTGCAGTTTGACTACTGGCAATGGCTCTCCTTAACGCTTGCAAGCCCTGTTGTTATCTGGGGTGCCCTCCCGTTTCACCGCGCAACCTGGACCAACCTTCGCCACGGCACGGCCACCATGGACACTCTCATTTCCATGGGGGTGATTGCCGCTTACACCTGGTCTCTCTATGCCTTGTTCTTTGGTGGAGCAGGTGAAACCGGAATGAAAATGCCATTCACCCTCCTCCCTAGTCATAGTGGAGCAAGTGAGATCTACCTTGAAGTCGCCGCAGCCGTCACCGTGTTTATTTTGCTCGGTCGCTATTTTGAATCACGAGCAAAATCAAAAAGCAGTACAGCCTTAACAGCGCTATTGAATCTAGGTGCCAAATCCGTCTCAGTCATTACAGCCGGAATTGAAAGTCAAATTCCCATTGGCAGTTTGAAGTTGGGTGATCTATTCGTTGTCCGCCCCGGAGAGCGAATAGCAACTGATGGAATTGTTGTCCAGGGCGCGAGTGCTGTCGACGAAAGCATGATCACCGGAGAGTCAATTCCCATTGACGTAACAGTGGGAGACAGGGTTATCGGTGCAACACTTAATACAGGTGGCCGACTCGTTATTGAAGCAACAGCAATCGGTGCTGACACGGCTCTCGCGAGGATCACCAGCCTGGTCGAAAATGCCCAAGCGGGTAAAGCGCCAATTCAACGCTTGGCTGACCGGGTCGCCGCCATCTTTGTTCCCATCGTCATTGTTCTCTCCATTGGCACCTTGATCGGCTGGCTTCTCGCTGGTGAAGAACCCAACTTCGCATTCACTGCCGCGGTCGCAGTACTCATCATCGCCTGCCCATGTGCATTGGGGCTTGCAACACCCACCGCACTGCTGGTGGGAACCGGTCGTGGCGCCCAGTTAGGTGTCCTCATTCGCGGACCCCAAATCCTCGAATCAACAAAACGTATCAACGTAATTGCACTGGATAAAACCGGAACCATCACGACCGGAAAAATGTCAGTGCAAGAGATCAAACTCACCAACAATGTAGATCTCAACGAGTTCCTCATTGTCGCCGGTTCCCTTGAACACTCCAGCGAACACCCGATCGCCAAAGCAATCTCGAACTACGCCGCAGAGCGTGTTGAACTCGTCGCTCCTATTGACTTTGTTTCAACACAAGGACGTGGAGTGCAAGGACTGATCAACGACAAAGCCGCAATAATCGGCAACCCTGATTGGCTAGCCACCGAGTGGTCACTGACCTTTGACTCGAGCTGGGTATCACAACAACAAGGTCAAGGTCACACGGTTGTGGTCGTTGCCTGGGACGGTGAAGTCCACGGAATCATGTCTGTCTCTGACACCATCGCGGCTGACTCCAAAAGCGCAATCAAGCGATTCAAAGAACTTGGACTAAAACCAGTTTTAATCTCTGGAGACAACCGCAGCGCGGCCGAACAGGTTGCCAAGGAAGTCGGGATTGACACTGTCTATGCGGGAGTTCTTCCGGCAGACAAAGTCAACATCGTCATGCAACTCCAATCCGAGGGAAATGTTGTCGCGATGGTGGGTGACGGCGTCAATGACGCGGCGGCGCTCGTTCAAGCTGATCTCGGCATGTCCATGGGATCTGGCACGGACGTTGCCATCGAGGCGAGTGACATCACCCTGACAAACAGCAACCTGACGAGTGCCGCAACAGGCATTGAGCTTGCCC
>JBIIOS010000033.1:0-16132 GCA_044336805.1 Candidatus Nanopelagicales bacterium | reverse complement strand
CGCGGAAGTACTCAGCGATCTCGGCAACCGCGCTTACCTTTGTAGGTTTTGCCATGTTGCTCCTTTCGGTATACCCCAATAAGAAAACGCCCCGGCGCGAGGCGCACGAGGCGTGAGGTTTCAACCGAAGTTGAGCCTTACTATTCGTTCACCTGCGCGGGCCGCCCACTTAGTGGGACCTTCAACCGATTACTCCTCAGGGGGTTATCGGTGACCTGCGGTCTTTGGTAGGAGAAACTTACCGAACCCGATTCACAATCCAACCAGTGGGTGGCCAAATATGGTTCAGGGCAAAAAATTGTGGGGCCAACCCGAAGGCTGACCCCACAAAATTGTGGAACTAGTTGCTAGCGAGCCGCAAGTGGGTTCTTCAGAGCCGCTGGCTCGTACAGGCGGTCGTTGTTTACACCAGGTGTGGCATAAACAAGACGCTTGGCGGCAATAACTTGCTTTGCCGTCTTCGCGTTCACCATTGCATTGAGAGCACGAACCGCACTCAAAGTTTGCGCTGGTGTGTAGACGCAGTGACCGACACCGGAGTTACCCAATGCAGCGATCGAGAGTGCTGCATCCGGTGCTTTTCCGTTCGGTGCGAACTTGGTCCAGCCGTCAACCGGTGGGATGGTGTAGAAGGCAGCGCCCTTGAACAGGCCGCGTGTCGTCTTATTCATCTTGTTGTATGACGCCTGCATTGATGTGAAGAACTCACCCGTGTTTCCAGCGGGAACTGCTGGGTCGTTGGCGGTCGTAATCATCAATGTTGGAACGCTGTAGACACCCTTAGGTGCTGGTAGGGCATTGACGATTGCCACAGCCTTTGGATTCGCAGCGAAACGCTTTGTTGCGTCACCCCGTGAAGCATCGAGTGTTCCCAGCATCGTATTCAGCGGATCCGCGATAACTGTCGTCGCGTTCAGCACGTCACCGAATTCACCACGCTGCTCTGGAGAGAGCAAATTGGTGTAGCTGGTCTCAACGTTGTCATTGAAGTTAGCGTTTTCCGTTGCGGCGAAACCACCGATGGTGCGAACCCGAGTTTCGAGTTCGTATCGACCGAGGATTCCCAGTGCAGCGGCTGTTCCAACATTCTGCAACATTGCTACTGCAGTACTAGCTCCCGCCGACGACGGTGAATAGCCGCCACTTAGCGCACCCAATGTTCCCAATGTGGCAAATGCAGGGTTCACGGTCTGGCCGTCATAGACGTTGCTAACGGTCGGTAGCCCCGCCATGAGTCCACCAAGCAGGTTGACCTGAGCGGTAGGGAAGCCAACTGGCGATACTGGAGTGGTAGCCACACCACCAAGAATCGTGAGAACAGTTCCCAGATCCGTCAGTGCCTGAACGTATCCCGCAGGACCGGCCGCGTAGTTGGCCACCTTGAGCGTAGGCGCAATCATGCTCTTCCATGTGAAGAGCACGGTCATCGCAGCGCTGAAAGCCTGGAGGGGACCCTCGAGGGCACCACATGAAGGTAGTGAGCCAGCGATCTTCTTGGGGTACTTCTCAGCCAAAGTCTGAGAAATCAGACCACCGAGTGAGTCACCCCAAACAAGGATCTTTTTGGCCTTGGGAACGGCGCCGGAATTGATCAAATTGATCATTGCCGCACCGGACTCAACACCTTCAGCAGCAGCCCAACCTTGTCTGGCGTAGCCCGCTCCAGCCAGGGCGTATCCCTGTGCCAGGAGGTTCGTGGCCACCGTATCTGTAGGTGCAACAGCAGCCTTGTTGGAACCGATGTAGGCAACATCGCTACCAAAAGCCGCCGTGAACGCGGGGTTGCTGATCTTGGTGTAGGAAGGGTCAGCTGCCAGACCAAGTGGTGTAGCCAGCGCTGCAGGAATCGGGGTTCCAAAGCGATAGCCATGTGAGTACAACAACACGGTGCCATTGAAATTAGTGGGCATCTTGATGGTGTACGGGGAGGCCCCGAGAGAACCCGTAAGGGTTCCCTCGCAGGTGGCACCCGCTGCGCAGGCTTCCGCTGCGCTTGCAGAAGAAACGACCGGAGCACCAAGGGTGATCAGGCTCGCTGCCGCTACTGCCGCTATACCGCGGCGCATAAATGTGAATTTCATATTTTTCCTTTTCACTTAAGTGCGCGTATTAAGGCAGCAGCTTCTTGGTTGGGGGGGCTGGACGGAAGGTGATCTTCTTCGCAGTTCCTGAAGAAGAACTTGTAGCAACCATGACGTAGTCGGTTAAACGCTCCGCGTCAGTGTTCGCGTTGTACTGGGCCATGTAGTAACCCGTAGCACCCTGATGGGACTTTGAGTTAACAACGAATGGCACAACAGCTGCGGAACGGAAGTTCTTTGACTGGGTTTGCATGGCATTAACCAAGCCCTCACGAGTGAGATCCTTGCCAGCAGCCTTGAGGGCCTGCGCCAAAACATACGCTGTGTTGATTCCGTAGTAGGTGTAGAAGTTCCACTCCAAACCGTTAGCACTTGCAAGTGCTTTCATCTGGCTGACATAGGCGTTACCAACGTCTTGCGCGGGAACGATGAAGTTCGGGACATAAATGCCCTTCATCAATGCGCCTGTGCTTGCGCCCAGTGAACCCTTAAGGACGGAGGGATCGGTACCCACTGAAGTGATCATCCAGGTTGGGGCGAATCCGGACCGAGCCGCAGTTCCAAGGAGCTGCGCGGTTGCCGAAGTCACACCGAAGAAGACAACGAGCTCACAGCCAGCTGACTTCAACTTGGAGATCTGGGCTGAGAATGGTGCAACCTGTTGGCCTGAGAAGTAGGACGTTGTGGTTTCAAACTTAGTGCCGGCGGCAGCGAAACCTACCTTGGCATTGTCACCAAACTCGCCATCTTGGTAGAACAGGCACTTCTTTTTGGCATTCAGTGCTGGGTCATTGGCCATGTAGTAACCCATGACTTTCGACTCCACGATGTAGGAAGGGAAGTAAGGGAATGTCATCGGGTATTTCTTGGGGTTGTCGAAACTGGCTCCACCGGTGTTAACGAAGATATCGGGGATGCCACGACGGTTGAGATCTTGGACCACGGCGGAGTGTGTTGGGGTACCCAGCGCGCCGTACATGGCGAAAATCTTGTCGCGGAGGATGAGTTGGCTAGTACCCTTCTTGGTGAGGGCGGGGTTGTACTGATCATCGAACACACGAAGGTCAACTTTGCGCCCATTGATTCCACCGTTGGCATTGACGTAATCGAAATAAGCCTTAGCAGCGACGGGGATGTCCTTGTAGCCCGGAGCAGCTGGTCCAGTCAATGGGGTAGTGGTGCCAATAACAATTTTGTTACTGGTAACACCTGGGTCGGCCGCCTGAGCGGGAATTGCTGTGGCAAATGCAAGCGCCGCAGCTGTGCCAAGAGCAACCGAGCCGGTTGCGAATTTGAATCTCACGAATTACTCCTCCAAGGATGGGCGTAAACAGACTCGTCCACCAAAAAGGTGAACGCTCCATGAATGCCGTGTGGCCTAAACACTAACCGCAGGGGTGTTCCCTTGCAAGGTTTTAGAAAAGAAATCTGTCAAAAATCACCCTAAATCGGACAGACAAATGCTTGCAATCGCAAGCATTAACTCAACGGGGAACGGCTCTTGCCCCGCGACTTATCGATCCACGATCGCACCGTTCCCGTGATGCCCCCCGGGGCCGCGAGAACAACGGCAACTACGAGGAGTCCGTAGAGCAGGTTGGGTGCGTTATTGGTGATCTGGTCGGGCCAGCCACGATCCCCTGCAAGCCCATCGACCAATTCCGGTAACCACACAATGATCAGTGCGCCCAGAATCGCTCCGAGGAGTGAAGACCGGCCGCCAAGAACAATTCCCACGAGCAGCGAGAGGGAAAGGCCCAAACTAAATGCACCCGGGCCCACGAAACTCAGTATTTGGGCGAAAACTGCCCCCGCAAGAGCTGCAAATAGCGAACTGACAACAAATGCCGACACTTTTGAGCCCGATGGTGAGATTCCAACAACTGCTGCGGCAATCGGGTCGTCACGGACAGCTTTCCAGACCCGACCTTGTCGACCACGAATCAAGTTCAGGGCAGCAAAGGCCACCAGACACGCAACGGCGATCGCCATGGATGCCTGCCAACGCTCGATGATGAATCCTGTGTCCAATGAATCAGTGATGCCTGTGGGGTCTAGCCCTGGATCAAGTCCTGTATCGACACTGGGGTCAACACTTGGTTCCACCGCTGGATCGGCGCTTTCGAGTCCTAAATCACCACCATTAGAGAAATCATCGAGTGTCAGTAGGTCACCCTCGGTCAAGAGGTCTTCGGTTGCGAGTGTGGCGTTGGGGTCGGTGCTTGAGTCGACGCCCTGATCGAATTCGGAGAGGTCTAACTCGGCATACTGGTCTTCACCGGCTGCCGCTCCAGTATCTGACCCAGCATCTGCATTGGGATCTGATGTCTCACCACCTGAATCAGCACCGGCAGCAATTTCAGAAGCGGCGTAGCCACCCGTTGGGTAGGGGACGGTGAGCATGAGACCGTTTTCCCCGCCCAGTAATTCGGGGAATCTATTGGTAATTGCCGGAACACCAACGGCAAGGCCCAGCGTTAACCCGGCAAGATATGGACCCTTGAGTCGCGCCGCTAAGCCGCCAACAATGCCGCCGATCAGGATTCCGCCAAGCCCGGCAAACACCATGGACCAGACCGCATTCCATTCCCAGCCAAAAATAGGGACGGTCTGCCAGTTCATCGAGGTTAGGGCGAAGACGTAGCCGCCTACCGCCATCAATGCGCCGTTACCTAACGAAACTTGACCGGAAAGCCCCACCAGGATTGTCATGCCAAACATTGCGGTGGCGTACATGGCAACTAACGCGAGATAGGAACTGTAGAGCGGGTCGATGTTGTTGTTAAGGAGCAATAGCAGCAGCCATACAACTCCAACGATTACCGCATGCCACACAATCCGATTGCCCGGAAATGTACGAAGTTTTTGAGCGTTGCTCATGTTTTTCACATGGGTCAGATTGCTCATACAGACCTCGATCCGTGGTGGCTAAAGACGCCATCAGGTTTGAGTAACAGGTTCAGTGCTAGCAAAACAAGTGCAACCACGGGGGCGTTGCTGGCATCGGTGTAACCGGAAACCAACGAGATCACTAAACCGGTTCCAATGCCAAACGTCACTGCACCGACTAGTGAGTCCAATCCACCAATCACGGCCGCGGTGAATGCAAACACCAGCAGAATGTCGAAACTGTTCGGGGAAATTGTTGAAACCGGTGCAATAAGAACGCCACCGACAGCGCCCGTTGCCCCGGCAATTGCCCAACCTGTGATCAGCATTCGGTTGACCCGAACACCCGAGAGCCTGGCAACCTCCGGGTTGAAAGCAGAAGCACGCATCGATAGCCCCAGGGAAGTCTTCGTGAATAACAAAGTAAGCCCAATAACAAGTGCTGCAGTTACTACCCACACCAAAATGTCATATAGGGAAACTGGCCAGATCCGACCGGCAAATTCGAGCCCTGCATTGGACACGGGTGGAATGAATCCTTCAGGGTCTCCACCCCAAATCATGCCGGCTCCCGCTTGCAGAGCAATCAGCACACCGAATGTTGCGATGATCGCGCCCGTTGTATCGCTGTTCTTTACCGGGCGAATGACCAGAAAGAAAACAACAATGCCAAGAATGAGTCCAGCTCCCATTGCAACAGCAAGGGCCAGCAGCCAATTTCCCGTAGATTGCTGAACAGTCAGCGCGATGTAAGTCGTAAACATTGCTTGACCAACTTGGGCAAAGTTGACCATGCGAGTTGATCGCCACACCATTACTAGGGCTAGGGCCATCAGCGCAATCACAGCACCGTTGCTGAATCCCCCGAGAAGAAAATCGATGAAATTGGTCATGACTCAGTACCCCAAATATGCATGTCGAAGTTCCTCATCCGATGCGATTTCGGCCGCCGGGCCGGACTTAACAACTTCACCCAGGTTGAGGACCACACCCGAGCGGGCAATCCGAAGCGCGACAGTGGCATTTTGCTCCACGAGAAGTACAGCCAATCCGCTATCCCACGCCATCCGCGCAACAAGTTCAAGGATTTGGGTAACGATCAATGGGGCCAAGCCGAGTGATGGCTCGTCTAATAGGAGGACTTGCGGACCAGTCATCAATGCGCGGCCGATTGCCAATTGTTGCCGCTCCCCGCCGCTAAGCGTGTCCGCGCGCATGCTCTTTCGTTCGCCCAGGACCGGAAAGAGAGAGTAAGCACGTGAGAGTGAAGCGTTGCGCTGGGCATGGGAACGCCACATTCCGCCCAACTTGAGGTTGTCCTCGACTGTCAGTTCCGGAATCGTTGACCGCCCTTCCGGAACGAGAGCGATACCCATCCGCACGATGTCCTCGGGCTTGCGACCGCTAATAACTTCACCGTTGAAAGTGACCTGACCAGATTGGGGCTTCTCCAGCCCAGCCAGGGTTCGCATCAAGGTCGACTTACCCGCACCATTAGCACCGATCACTGCGGTGACACTGCCGTGCGGCACCTCAATGGATACATCTTTCAGCGCTTGCACCGCACCGTAACTAACGGAGAGGTTCTCAATGAGCAACATCAGGCGTCAACCTCTGTCCCCAGATATGCGGCAAGTACGGCCGGATTCTTGCGCACCTCATCTGGGCTTCCGACTGCAATTACCTTGCCAGCATCAAGTACCCAGATCAGATCGCACACTTCCATAACTAATTCCATGTGATGTTCCACCAGCAGGACCGTGCGCTCGGGAGTCCAACTCCGAATCATGCGGCCAAGCTCTGCCATGTCTGCGGCACTGATGCCGCCGGCAGGTTCATCGAGTAAAAGGACTTTGGGATTCGAGATTAAACTTCGTGCAATTGCTACCCGCTTTTGAACGGGATATGGCAGCTCTCCGGGGTAACGGTCAGCAGCATCAGCAATGCCAAACTCGGTCATAACTTCCAGCGCCTCACCGCGCAACTTGTTTTGCGCTGAGTCAGCCCATGGCGCTCCAAGCGAGTCTGCAAAAATTCCGCTCTTTATGCGTGAAGAACCACCCAGCATTACGTTCTCGAGTGCCGTGAGAGATGCGAACAGCCCAACCCCTTGCAATGTGCGCGAAATTCCCAGCTTGGTTAAATGGTGGGTTTTGATGTGCTTAAGTTTTTTGCCATTAAATCGCACGGTGCCTTCATCAGGGGTGAGAAAACCACTCATGATGTTAAAGACCGTTGTCTTGCCCGCACCGTTAGGTCCAATCAAACCGGTGACTGCACCTTCTGGGACGCCAATACTCACGTCATCGAGGATTTTAAGACCACTGAGTGTGATGCTGATGTTTTCGAGCGCAAGTAACGGATGGGTTAAAGGAAGAACGTATTTCACGTGTGTGGTTCATCCCTTCGTATGGTCGGCCCGAGAACGAGGTACATATTAACGCTCAAGTCTGCATTCAATTACTTGTTTGGTCAATGCGAATCGCAATTGTTATTCAAATAGTTTTCACCGTAATGAATGAAGTCCGTGCACCAGATGGCGCACGGACTTCATCGTTAAGAAAAAGTGATTTACTCTTCTACGGTCAGAAGTGAACGGGTCCGGTTGGGATCGATCTGAATTCCCGGTCCCATGGATGAGGAGACGGTCGTTTTCTTGATGTAGCGACCCTTTGACGAGGATGGCTTCAACCGCAGGATTTCATCAAGTGCGGCTCCGTAGTTCTCCACGAGTTGCTCGGGTGTGAATGACGCCTTGCCGATGGGAAATTGCAGGTTGGAGTGCTTGTCAACGCGGAATTCGATCTTTCCGCCCTTGATGTCGCCTACAGCTTTTGCCACGTCCATGGTGACAGTTCCGGTCTTCGGGTTGGGCATGAGACCACGTGGTCCAAGTACCTTGCCCAGTGTTCCCACCTTGCCCATGAGGTCCGGTGTACACACCGCTGAATCAAAGCCGGTCCAGCCGCCAGCAACCTTTGCGATCAAATCATCTGAGCCAACAAAGTCGGCTCCCGCTGCACGGGCTTCATCGGCCTTTTCGCCATTCGCGAAGACAAGCACAATTGCTGTCTTTCCGGTGCCGTGGGGCAGGTTGACAGTTCCACGCACGAGCTGGTCTGCCTTACGTGGGTCAACACCCAGTCGCATGGAAACTTCAATAGAGGAATCGAATTTGGTGACGGATGTTTCTTTCGCCAATCGAGTCGCCTCAATCGGTGCATAGAGATTATCTGCGTCAACCTTCAGGGCTGCCGCTTGGTATGCCTTACTGCGCTTCATATCTGCTCCTTCGTTATGTGCAGGAATTTCCTGCGTGCAGGTTGTGGTGTGCGAGCCGCGCTGGCTCTCCCACGTCTTGCTGGTCGTGCTGGTGACATATTATGCGGAAACGGTAATTCCCATTTGACGTGCAGTTCCTTCGATGATCTTCATAGCGGCTTCAATGTCATTGGCATTGAGGTCAGGCATTTTGGTTTCCGCAATTTCACGAACCTGCGACTTGCTGATGCTGCCGGCCTTCACCGATTGTGGAGTGCCGGAACCTTTTTCCAGACCTGCGGCCTTGAGAATCATGCGGGATGCTGGGGGGGTCTTCAAGATGAAGTCGAATGAACGATCTTCGTAGACCGTGATCTCAACGGGGACAATCGTGCCCTTTTGCGCTTCTGTTGCAGCGTTGTATGCCTTACAGAAATCCATGATGTTCACACCGTGCTGACCCAGTGCTGGGCCAACGGGTGGAGCGGGGTTGGCTGCGCCAGCCGGAATTTGAAGCTTGATCAATCCGGTGACTTTCTTCTTCTTCGGTGCCATTGTGTTTCCTTCTTGTGTGGGCGGAGTTTCTTTGAGGGATGTAGTTGCGGCCTTTAAATGAATTTAGTTGTTTGCATCAATCTGACTGAAAGCAAGTTCGACAGGGGTCTCACGTCCGAAGATCTCGACCAAGCCTGTGACCTTTTGACCTTCGATGTTGATCTCCGAAATAATTGCATTCAAGGTTGCAAACGGGCCGTCGACAACGGTCACCGAGTCACCAACATTGAAATCAACGCTGATCGGAGTCGCCGAAGCCAAACCGCCGCCGCCTTTGCCTCCTGCTGACGCAGCCGCAATTTGCTTTTCGGGAACCGGAGCGAGGATTGCAATTACTTCGTCGAGTGCCAGAGGTGAAGGCGAGTGGCCGTGACCGACAAATCCGGTGACTCCCGGCGTGTGTCGAACAACTCCCCACGACTCGTCCGTTAGGTCCATGCGCACAAGGACGTATCCGGGGAACTTGTTACGGCGGATCTGCTTGCGCATACCACCTTTGATCTCGGTGACTTCTTCCATGGGAACTTCAACTTGGAAGATGTAATCCTCCATGTTGAGAGTTTGGCTGCGTGCTTCCAAGTTTCCCTTGACCTTGTTTTCGTAGCCTGCATAGCTGTGAATTACATACCAATCGCCAGGTGCAATACGCATGGAGGTTGTGAATTCTTCAAGTGGATCAATTTCGCCTTCTTCAGCTTCGGCTTCAAAGACAATTTCTTCTGCTTCGGCGACAACGGCGGCCTCAGCCTCAGATTCTTGCTCGTCCTGTGCGATTTCGTCAGCGACTATTCCAGCGACCAATTCTTGCGCGAACGCCTCGACGTTTTCATCGCTTTCGGGTGCGTCAGGTGCGAATGGATCCACGGGGATCGATTCGTTCTCATTCGACACATTCTCATTCGACATGAGTTGCTTACTCCTTTAGATACTTATGGCAGTGAGTGAAGTCCTATTGTTTTTGGGTTTTACCCAAAAACGAACAGCACTCCCCTGGTGAAAACAAAGTCGTATAGGGCGACTATTCCCGACATCAGGAATATGAAGAAAACTACGACGATCGTGTAGTTGACCAACTCATTTCGGGTTGGCCAAATAACCTTGCGAAGTTCGACTACAACTTGGCGAATAAACAGAGCCAGCCGCGAAAAGATGTTCTTCTTTTTCGCGTCAGAGCCACCGCTGTCGCCCGCGGGCTTAGCGTCGGTGTCCACCATGTTTACTCCACTCGAGATCTTGTCGGACTCAGTCTTCTTCTTGCGGTCACACGTATTTCTTTCATGCATTTGCGCCGGCTTGCACCGGTTTGCAGGGCTGGAGGGACTTGAACCCCCAACCCCCGGTTTTGGAGACCGGTGCTCTACCAGTTGAGCTACAACCCTTTAGTAGGCATGCTTGCGCAAGGACCTACCGCGGGACGAGAGTCTACGCTCTGCCCCACCCCTCACACATGGGTGGGTCACGCATGGGTAGGTCACGCATGGGTGGGGCGCGCTGAATTGAGTTCCCCTGACATTATTGAGCCATGGCTACCTCACCGGCTCCCACGAACCCTGCATCACATAATCGAATTTCTGCTCGAATCGGGGCTATCACCGAATCTGCCACACTTGCGGTGGATGCTCAAGCCAAAGCTCTCATCGCAGCTGGACGTCCGGTAATCGGTTTTGGAGCGGGTGAGCCAGACTTTCCCACCCCCGACTACATCGTGGAAGCAGCCGTTGCCGCTTGTCGAGAGTCCAAATGGCACCGCTACACCCCCGCCGGCGGATTACCCGCACTGAAAGAAGCGATTGCCGAAAAAACCGCACGTGATTCGAACTTTGAGGTCTCGGCGAGCCAGATATTGATCACCAATGGAGGCAAGCAGGCGCTCTATAACGCTTTTGCCACCCTCCTTGATCCAGGTGATGAAGTAATTTTGCCGGCTCCCTACTGGACAACCTACCCAGAATCGATCATGTTGGCTGGGGGCAAGCCGGTGATCGTGATGACCGATGAAACGAGCGGTTACCGCGCAACAGTTGAACAACTAGATGCTGCCCTCACCCCCGCAACAAAGGCGTTGGTTTTTGTCTCACCTTCCAATCCCACAGGTGCGGTCTATTCACCGGAGATGGTCAAAGCAATCGGTGAATGGGCACTGGCAAAAGGCATTTGGGTTATTACCGACGAAATCTACGAACACCTTGTTTACGGGGACGCCGTCTTTTCTTCGATGCCCACTCTGGTGCCCGAGCTTGCCGAGCGTTGCGTTGTCATCAATGGAGTCGCAAAGACATATGCAATGACCGGGTGGCGCGTCGGCTGGATGATCGCTCCCGCAGACGTCATAAAAGCGGCAACAAACTTGCAATCGCATTCAACCTCCAATGTGGCAAACGTGTCACAGGTTGCAGCCCTTGCGGCCGTGAGTGGGAATCTAGACGCGGTTGATCAAATGCGCATTGCCTTCGATCGGCGACGCACGCTCATGGTTGACCTGCTCAATGCGATTCCCCGTGTGAGTTCTCCATTACCCGAAGGTGCTTTTTACGCATATCCTTCAGTTGCTGGCTTGATGAATAAATCAATTGGCGGAACCATCGCGCAATCCTCCGCTGAACTTGCAGCAATTATTTTGGAGAAAGCCGAAGTAGCGGTAGTCCCGGGTGAGGCTTTTGGAACGCCAGGATTTTTTCGACTTTCTTATGCCACCTCGGACGAAAACATCACGGAAGGGCTTGCTCGAATGCATGCACTGCTTGCGAGTGCTACCGACTAGTTAAAAACTTAGCTGATCAAGTTCACAATTGATCAGAACCGGTTCGACAATGAGTTCAATTCCGTAAGCGTCAAATACTTGTTGCCGAATATGGCTTGCTAATTTGATAACTTCTTCACTCGTTCCCTGTCCGGTATTTGTAATTGCCAGAGAGTGATTTCTTGAAACGCGAATGCTGGAGTCTTCATTACCCAAGTGGAAACCCTTGGTGATTCCAGCATTCTCGATTAACCAGGCCGCGCTAACCTTCATGTGCGTTTCCACCCGGGGATCGCTCGCCGGCAGGAGGTAGCTTGGGCAACTTTGTGGAATGTCCGAGTGTTCAACAATTGGATTGATAAAAAATGACCCGGTGCTATTTGATTCAATGTCAACAGAATTCAGCACCATGCTTTTTGTCGAGCGCAGTTGCAAGACTTGATCCCGAACTTCCACAGCATTCGCTGTTGTGCCTACATCTTGATTCATTACATTTGCCAATTGCAGATACTTGATCGGTACCTCAAGTGTTCTATTGAGTTTTAACTTTACGGCCAACACCACATACCGGTTCACATTTTTTTTGAATGTGCTGTCTCGATACTCAAATTCACACTCGATAGCAGACATAGTTCGCTTGGTACCCGATTCGCGATCCCACACTTCGACGTGATCAATGAACTCGGCAAGCTCAACGCCGTATGCCCCAATGTTCTGAACCGGTGTCGCCCCCATTGATCCAGGGATTCCTGACAAAGGCGTGAGTTCTCCATATCCTTGCTCGAGTGCATGATTAACAAATGCGTCCCAGTCCTCACCTGCAGCAACAACTACGTAATCACCCAGCCAGTCAATTCCTTGAGTTGAAACGATGATTACCGTCCCGGGGAAATCGGAGTCAGCGCAAACGACATTACTTCCTCCGCCCAAAATTAATAGAGGTTCACCACGCTGATCCAGATCATGAACTAGGTCTACGAGTTCCTGATCTGTTGAAACCCGGACGAGCTGCTTTGCTCCACCACCAACGCGCAGCGATGTGTGTTCACGCAGGTTTCCCTCGAGTCGTTCAATTGTCATGATCTTTGCCTCTATGCAAAATCTCAGGTGACTTACGAAACTTCTGTAAAAGTCGGTCGTATGTTTTTTTACTTTGCTTATCGCGATAGTCCGGTTCGCTGTCGTGATAGCCATGGTGCCGCTCTTGGCGCAGTGGTAGTTCGCCTTCGGGAATTACCACCTCATAGCCAGCGGCTCTGATTGCCAAGGACCATTCCATGTCAGCATTTCGATAAAACTTAGCTTTCGGGTCAGGACCGATTTCCCGAGCCACGCTCGTGCGTACCAAAAGGAAGTAACCCAAAATCGCATCGACGCTGCCTGCCGTCGCCGCAGTGAACTCGCGCCATTCTTGGCTGACATCCACATTAACCGCACGCCAACCCGTCATTGCTACCTGTGGATCAGCAAAAACCACCATTAATGGGGTGAGTGCATCTCCTTCCCAGATGGTTGACAAGTCCATTACTGCAAAATACTCGCTGGCCGAGAGCGCAACGGCTGCATTCACCACATTTGCCCACCCAAGTTCGGGAAGTGTTTGAGCGAAGTGGAATTCAATAAGGTTGTCGTGAACTTTTGCTAATTCATGAACAACTACACCTGCTCCATCAACGTTGCCGCAGTCCATAACCAGGACTCGAACATGGCTTGGAGCGCAGTTGAGTAATGCGCTCAATGATGTGTGAACGTCCGCTGGCCAGCCGTCAACAATTACGAGCACAACGGTCGTGCCGGTTACTGAATTCGCATGTTGATCCGCGCAAGCACCCAAGTCTGCTGTGATAACAAATGGTGGAGCTTCGGTGAGCGAATAACCCTCAGAGGTGTCTTTTATCAACCACCCCGATTGTGAAATTTGTTCTCGAAGTTGATCTGATCGTGCAAAGTCTTTATTCGCACGAGCCACTTGACGTTCTTCGGCTAGCGCGGTGATCTGATCGGGGACCCCTGTCATGGGGCAAGTTGGACGGTAGCGGTTGTCTTGGCGAGCACCGTCACCTCGTTATGAATCGCGGATATAGAGATCACCGCTTGATTGCTTTCGAGAATCTCAGTAATTTTCGCAGAAACTTTGATGCTTGTTCCTTCATCGGTGTCCGGAACTGGAATTGGGCGAGTGAAGCGGGCCGAGTATTCAATAACTTTGCCGGGGTCACCCAGCCAGTCGGTAACTACCCGGATCGCGGTTCCCATAGTGAGCATGCCGTGGGCGATCACGTTCGGTAAACCGACTTCTTGGGCAACCCGCTCATTCCAATGAATAATATTGAAATCCCCGGACGCTCCTGCGTATCGAATTAGATCGGCTCGCGTAAAAACAAATTCTTGTGCTGGCAACTCCAAACCAACGTGAACTTGTGAGATCGAGATCAAAGTCATGACGCGTCACCAACTCCACGCGACACGAGCAACGTGTAAACAGTGGAAACGAGTTCACCATCGGTTGCATGCACTTGTGCCTTCACCGTGATCATGTCGTTTCCTGCAGCGGTCCGAATAGATTCCACACTCACCGTGCTCGCGATTTCATCTCCAGCAAAAATGGGACGATGCTGCACGAATCTTTGCTCGCCGTGCACGACTCGGGTGTAGTCCAAGCCGAGTTCAGGATCATGGATAACCTGTCCGGCCGCTTGCATAGTAAAGGTGATCGCAAAAGTCGGGGGTGCGACTAAATCTGGGTAGCCAAGTGCTCGCGCAGATTCAACATCAAAGTAGCAGGGTGAGGTGTCACCCAAAGCCTTCGCAAATTCACGAATTTTCTCCCGACCAACCGAGTAGGCCTCTGTTGGTGGGTAAGTGCGGCCAATGAACGCTTCGTTGATAGCCACGTGAAAAAGTTAGCGGGTTTCCTTGTGAAGGGTGTGCTTCTTGCACTTCACGCAAAACTTCTTGACCTCGAGGCGGTCAGGATCATTACGACGGTTCTTTTTTGTAATGTAATTGCGGTCTTTGCATTCTTCGCATGCCAAGGTGATCTTGGGACGAACGTCGCTGGCCTTGCCCACTGCTCTCTCACTTCCATGAAGCACACTCTCATGTGCTGGTTTGATACTTCGCTTTTCAACTTCGTATGCGTTCCTATTGTGCCTGATGCCAAAAATCTTGTAGCGAGGGCCGGACTTGAACCGGCGACACAGCGATTATGAGCCGCTTGCTCTACCACCTGAGCTACCCCGCCGAACGAAGAAAGACCCCTGTTTCCTGACCTTTCATCCGGGCCCCTTTACGGAATCGAACCGTAGACCTTCTCCTTACCATGGAGACGCTCTACCATCTGAGCTAAAGGGGCGTGAAGCCCCGCAAGCGTACACAGTGGCAGCCTCGAGCCGCCCGTGAGGGCGCCTCACTCGTTTGCCTTCTGGCCCAACTAGGGGTTTCATTAGGGTATGCCCCCCTGGACAGCAGCAAATGTGCCCAATCTGACCGGCCGATCAGTGATCGTTACCGGATCAAACTCAGGCCTAGGATTTGAAACGGCGCTTCAACTCGCCCGCCACGGTGCCACTGTCACCTTGGCAGTTCGAGACCAGACAAAGGGTGATCAAGCCGCCTCGGCAATGCGCGCGAACGCGCCTGGCATTGAGGTACACGTTGGTCGACTAGATGTCTCTGACCTTGACTCGGTCCGGACATTTGCGAAGGCTTGGTCGAGCGAACACCCGCAGGGACTTGATCTGCTGATCAACAATGCCGGCATCATGGCAACTCCCCAACGCAAAAGTGCCCAAGGTTTTGAGATGCAACTTGCGACAAACCACCTAGGTCACTTCGCATTGACCGGATTACTTTTCCCTGCCTTGGTTGCTGTCCCGAATTCCCGAGTGGTCAATGTTTCTTCACTGGCCCACCGAATGGTGAAGGGATTTAATTTCCAAGACCCTATGGGGACCAAAAAGTACCGGGCCTGGGGTGCCTACGGCCAATCAAAATTAGCGAATCTACTTTTCACTACCGAGTTTTCCCGTCGGCTTGAACTTGGTGACTACTCCGTCGGGGCAGTGGCTGCACACCCTGGTTTTTCGGCAACGAACCTGCAAGGTGCAGCCTCGAAAATGCGCGGGAACTCACTTGAATTCCGCGTTACACAGTTGATGAACTCGGTGATTGCGCAAAGCGCCGAGATGGGTGCCCTACCTATTTTGTTTGCGGCCACCGCACCTGGATTGCCCAATGACAGTTTTATTGGTCCGGCCGATAAATGGCAAACCCGCGGCTACCCCACCTTGGTGGATCGAACCGATGCCGCCAAAGATCCCCTTTCAGCACGAAGGCTGTGGGACTGGTCTGAAGAAATCACCGGGGTGAGTTATCCGTTTTAGTTAGGTCGATCGGCTGATCCACCTTCTGGACCCAATTCCCACGTACAGTGCAAGTACCGCACAAAGCACGCCGGCTCCAAACACCACGGTAGTAATTGATGCAATGCCGATGATCGGTCCCGCGCTTAACGCAGTCACTCCCAGAGCACCAAATGCAACCACCAAGTAAGCAGAGTAGATCTCGGCACGCCGATTATTGGGAGAGATAATTCCAACGTAAG
>JBIIOS010000026.1:0-17461 GCA_044336805.1 Candidatus Nanopelagicales bacterium | reverse complement strand
CCTGACTTGGTGGACTCCATTGAAAAAGACATCGGTCACGGTCACCGGGAGTGTCATTCCGGCATATGGCGTATTGCCGGAGAGCGATGCAAGTTGGCTAGAAACGACCTCGCGAGTTCTCTGTGGATCGATGAGAACAATGTGAGCTGGTTCACCAACGGCAAGCGGGCGTCCGTGGTTCACCGCGCGTCCGATTTTCGCGGGTGCACTCGACATGCGATCACTCAAAGTACGCCAACTCCAATCAGGTGTTTCTGCCATCGCCGCCATGACCACGCCAAGGGCTGTCTCAAGGCCCAACATGCCGAAAGCGGCACTGTCCCACTCGCAATCCTTGGATTCGTGTGGATGAGGCGCGTGATCTGTTGCCACAATATCAAGCGTGCCGTCAACTAATGCCTCACGCAACGCCAAGGTATCCGCACGTGAACGTAGCGGTGGGTTCACTTTATAAACCGGATCAAAACTTGATACCAAATCCTCCGTGAGCAACAAGTGGTGCGGGGTTACTTCAGCCGTGACTCTGATCCCCATTTCCTTTGCCCACCGAATAATTGCGACGCTTCCCGATGTTGACACATGGCATACGTGCAGTCGCGAATCAACATGTGAGGCAAGGAGTACATCGCGGGCGATAATTGCCTCTTCAGCAACAGCAGGCCAACCGGTTAATCCCAGTATTCCCGAAAGTTCCCCTTCATTCATTTGGGCGCCCTGGGTTAGGCGTGGATCCTGGGCGTGTTGAGCAATGACTCCATCGAATGCCTTGACATATTCCAAGGCGCGTCGCATGAGAAGTGGATCGGATACGCAATTTCCGTCGTCACTAAAGATAGTAACCTTTGCCGCAGATGCCGCCATAGCTCCTAACTCTGCCAACACTTCACCATGTAACCCAACGCTGACCGCACCGATGGGAAACACGTCAACAAGACCCGTTTCCCGACCAATTCTCCATACTTGTTCAACGACTCCGGCCGTATCTGCAACGGGGGTCGTATTTGCCATGGCGAAGACTGCGGAGAAACCACCCAGTGTTGCCGCACGTGACCCTGATGCGATCGTCTCAGCATCCTCTCGTCCAGGTTCACGCAGATGCGTGTGTAGGTCAACGAACGAAGGAAGACTGATCAAATCATTCGCTTTGATCACAAGGTGGTTTCCGACCTCCAAGTTACTGCCCATTTCGGAAATCAAACCATTGGTGATTCGGATATCACAGACCTGTTCACCGTACGGCCGAGAACCAACAATGAGATACGAATTAAGCGACATTGACATCTCCTCCGATAAGTAGGTACATGACTGCCATGCGAACTTTGAGTCCGTTGGCAACCTGCTCGGTAATGACACTGCGCGTCCCGTCTGCAACCTCAGCGGTGATTTCGACACCACGATTCATGGGACCGGGATGCATAACTATCGCGTGATCGGGCAAGGAGGATGCACGCGAACGATTGAGCCCGAATGACCGGCTGTATTCAAGTTCACTGGGGAAAAAAGTCCCGTTCATACGTTCCTGCTGTACGCGCAGCATCATGATCACATCGAGCTCGGGCAAGGTGGCATCGAGTGAATAACTCACGGAGCAAGGCCAATTTTCAATCCGGACGGGCAGCAAAGTTGGTGGTCCAATAACTACAACTTTGGCACCCAAGCTTGCTAATAGAAAAATATTTGAACGGGCAACACGTGAATGCAGTACATCTCCCACAATTCCAATAGTTAATCCAGCAAAATCAACTGCCTCTGGGCGTAGGTGCGCTCGGATGGTAAGTGCATCTGCCAGCGCCTGGGTTGGGTGCTCATGCTTTCCATCGCCCGCATTGAGCACACTTGACTCCAGCCAACCAGCATGCGCCAACCTATGAGCTGCACCGGGTGAAGGATGCCGGACAACGATCATGTCCGCACCCATCGCTTTCAGGGTTAAGGCTGTGTCTTTGAGACTCTCCCCTTTTGACACACTCGACCCTTTGGCCGAAACTGTAACTACATCGGCAGACAGCCTTTTTGCGGCGCGTTCAAATGAAAGCCGGGTTCGAGTTGAGTCTTCATAGAACAGGTTTACAACAGTTCGGCCTCGCAAAGTCGGCAGCAACTTGCTTCCACCGTGGGTTACT
This sequence comes from Candidatus Nanopelagicales bacterium, assembly GCA_044336805.1. Classification (GTDB taxonomy): domain Bacteria; phylum Actinomycetota; class Actinomycetes; order S36-B12; family S36-B12; genus UBA4592. The sequence continues at coordinate 15,338 of JBIIOS010000026.1, read as the reverse complement.
CGGTCAAGTTCACTAGCCGTGTCAAGAATATGCAAAGTCTCTGCGTGACTGAGGTCGTGCACTGAAATGAGGTGCTTCATGTCATGCCCTCGGTGGATGCATTCGCTGAATGAATTACCACCTGATCTGCTGAATCTATTTCACTCAGATGAACTGAAACATTTTCGCTCAGTGAGGTCGGGAGGTTCTTGCCGACATAGTCCGCTCTGATGGGCAATTCTCGGTGGCCGCGGTCAACCAAAACAGCCAATTGCACCACTGCGGGTCGACCGTATTCGTTGAGGGCGTCAAGGGCCGCTCGAATCGTACGCCCAGAAAAGAGGACATCGTCGACCAAAATCACTATTTTGTCATCGATACCCGCACCGGGAATGAGCGTTTGCTCTAGTGCTTTTGACGGACGCAACCGAAGATCATCGCGGAAAAGGGTTACATCGATTGATCCAACCGGAACGGTGACACCTTCAATTTCCCCAATATTTCTTGCCAGACGTTGGGCTAGGGGCACGCCACGAGTGGGGATTCCCAAGATAACCAGGTTCGTGACGTCTTTGACGTTTTCTACCACTTGATGCGCGAGCCTGCGCATTGCCCGGGAAATGTCGTCAGGGTCAGCGACTATTCGGCTACCCGTCCGAGATGGCCTCGGCGAAGCCTTGTCCAGCGGTTGTGTCATGTGTGTGCCCTTCCCCGCCTCACTGGACGGGCATTAAAGGTGTGTGAAAGCCATGCAGTTGTACTGGGTGAAACCTACCCGATTAGGGAGAAAGGGCTAAGCACCGCCACTGTTTGCCGTACCAATTTTGTGGACCCGCATGCCATTGGTTGTCCCGGGAACACCGGGTGGCACACCGGCCACAATCACCACCCGTTGACCGGCTGTGGCCCGACCAATGTCTAATAGCGCCTTGTCGACCTGGGTCACCATGTCGTCGGTGTGACGCACCTGGGGAACCAAGAAAGTTTCGACACCCCAAGTCAGCGACAATTGATTGCGGACTCTGGGGTTTGGTGTAAATGCCAGCAGTGGTGTGTGGGCCCGCCACCGCGCAATCAACCGAGCTGATCTACCGGTTTCCGTGAAGGCAATGAGATACGACGCACTAGTCCCCATAGCTACGTCGACAGCGGCGTGGGTAAGCGCTCGAGCAGTTGAGCCGGTGGGCGAATCCATTAACGGTGGAAGTCGATCGAGGGCCTCTTCTTCCAGATGCTCAATAATTGTCGACATGGTTTCCACTACGTGTGCGGGGCGCACGCCCACGCTGGTTTCACCCGACAACATAAGTGCATCGGCTCCATCAAGCACCGCATTCGCAACGTCACTCACCTCAGCTCGCGTGGGACGGTTTTGGGAAATCATCGAGTCCAGCATTTGTGTGGCCACAATGACCGGCTTTCCCGCCTCGCGGCACATTTGGATCGCTCTTTTTTGCACAAGCGGCACCATCTGAAGTGGAAGTTCTACTCCGAGATCTCCGCGCGCAACCATGACACCGTCAAATGCCGCAATAATGTCTTCCAGATTGTCAACCGCCTGGGGCTTTTCTACCTTTGCCAGAACGGGGACTCGAATACCCTCCTCGTCCATAATCGCATGGACGTCATGGATGTCGGCGGAGGAACGTACGAAGGAAAGCGCGATGAGGTCGGCACCCAGGCGCAACCCCCAACGCAAATCCTCACGGTCTTTTTCTGAGAGTGCGGGAACACTCACCGCGACACCTGGCAGGTTGAACCCTTTGTTATTCGAGACAGTGCCACCATCAAGGACGAGTGTGTGAACTCTTTGACCCACAACTTTGGTGACTTGAAGTTCAATTCGTCCATCATCGACCAGTACTCGATCGCCGGGGTTTACATCGCCAGGAAGTCCACGAAAAGTTGTGGAAACCATCTTTGCATCGCCCGGACAATCCTCCGTGGTAACGATGAATTCGTCCCCGGCCACCAGTTCAACCGGTCCTGAAGCAAAACGCCCAAGCCTGATTTTCGGGCCCTGGAGGTCAACGAGAACAGCCACACTGCGCCCTGATGCATCGGATGCTTCACGTACCCAGCGATAGGCGGCCTCGTGATCTGCATGGTCACCGTGTGACAGATTCAATCTGGCGACATCCATGCCGGCCTCAACCAGATCGAGAACGCCTTGTGAACTCGCCGTTGCAGGGCCAAGTGTTGCAACTATTTTGGCTCTTCTCATAACGCAACCTTAGGGTAATCAATTACAGAAAAGATTCTCAGACGGTCAAAGGGCGATCAAATGCACTCACGGGACTTGGTAAGTTGGTGGATCCCATCAGGAATTTATCAACCGCGGCTGCGGCCGCACGTCCCTCGGCAATCGCCCAGACGATTAAGGACTGACCCCGCCCCGCATCCCCTGCAACGAATACCCCCTCGGACTCGGTTGCGAACTGTGAATCACGCTTGATATTGCCTCGTGCATCAAGTTCAAGACCCAGTTGTTCAACGTAGGGCGCCGGCTCAGGACCGGTGAAGCCCATGGCGAGCAGAACGACATCAGCTTTCATGATCTGCTGCGTACCAGCAACAACGGAAAAATTGCCATTGACGAACTCAACTTCGGCAAGTTCAATTCCTGACAAATTCATGCCGTCCTCGGTGAGGAATCTTTGGGTGGACATTGAGAAAATTCGATCTCCGCCTTCTTCGTGCGCGCTGCTCACGCGATATATCGTGGGATAGGTCGGCCACGGTGCATTCTCACTACGCTCCAAGCCCGGATTCGGCATAATCTCGAGTTGGGTCACGCTTGCTGCCCCTTGACGCAGCGATGTGCCTAAACAATCCGCACCCGTGTCACCACCGCCAAGAATGACAACATGTTTGCCAGCAACGTCATAGGGTGAGGATTCGAGGTCTCCCTCCTGCACCCGATTAGCCAACGGTAAAAACTCCATTGCTTGATAAATTCCTTCTAAATCGCGACCAGGCACCTCAAGTTCACGAGGCACCGTTGCGCCAATGCACACCACAATCGCGTCATACCGGTGACGTAGATCTGAACCGGTGAGGTCCACGCCAATCTCAATTCCAGGACGGAATTTGACACCCTCAGCTTCCAACTGCTCGAGGCGCTGATCTAGGTGATGCTTTTCCATCTTGAACTCAGGGATTCCATATCTCAGGAGCCCACCGATCCGGTCCGCGCGCTCATAAACTGCGACCGTATGCCCCGCTCGTGCGAGTTGCTGTGCCGCGGCCAGTCCAGCCGGACCAGATCCAATTACTGCCACTGTACGGCCCGAGAGACTCTCCGGCGGCGCAGGCTTAATCCACCCCGATTGCCAGGCCCGGTCAACGATTGATACCTCAATTTGCTTGATCGCCACGGGATCTTCGTTGATTCCCAAAACACATGCGGATTCACAAGGTGCAGGACATAGGCGCCCGGTGAACTCAGGAAAGTTATTTGTGGCATGCAAACGCTCAATTGCTTGACCCCAGTCGCGGTCATAAATCAACTCATTCCACTCAGGGATCAAGTTGCCCAAAGGGCACCCGTTATGGCAAAACGGGATACCACAATCCATGCAACGTCCGGCTTGCGATTCAACATCCTTAGGCTCGAAATCCTCATAGACTTCACGCCAGTCTCGAATCCTGATGTCAACCGGGCGGCGTTTCGGCAGCTCCCGATCAGTTGTCATAAACCCGCGCGGATCACCCATTGCGACTCCTTAACATAAGTGACATGACTAAATCCTGCTCATAATTGCCAACATGGGATCCTCGCCACGACTAATGGCGTCGGCTTCAATTTCTAAGACCCGCTTGTAATCTCTTGGGATCACCTTTGTGAAGCGGGCAAGCGATGAAGGCCACGTTGCAAGTAGTTCACTTGCTCGTTTTGATTTCGTCTCTTGGGCGTGCCGGGAAATCAGGTTGAAAAGTTCCTGCGCATCAGTTTCGTCGAGCTGATTCAGTTCAACGAGTTCGTGATTTATCAAAGCCGGATCAAGGTCGAGCAAATAAGCAATTCCACCCGACATTCCTGCACCAAAGTTTCGGCCCGTAGATCCAAGTACGACAACCCTTCCACCGGTCATGTACTCACAACCGTGATCCCCGATGCCTTCAGTAACAGCCACGGCCCCTGAGTTGCGAACGCAAAAACGTTCACCAACTCGGCCGCCCAGGTACAGCTCACCCGAGGTCGCTCCATAACCGATTACGTTGCCCGCAATCGTGTTCTCGCTGGACTCAAATGGCGCATTTACATGCGGATGTACCACAATTCGACCGCCAGAAAGCCCCTTTCCGACATAGTCATTGGCATCCCCCTCAAGCCTGAGGGTGAGTCCTTGGGGAATAAAGGCCCCGAAGCTTTGTCCGGCAGATCCGGTGAAAGAAATATCAATGGTTCCATCGGGCAAACCACCACGTTTTGTGATTTCACTTCCGAGCATCGTGCCGACCGTGCGATTCACATTTCTAATTGGCACATCAATTTTGGTGGGAAGTCCAGTTGCCAAAGCGTCAGCACTCATCCGAATCAATTCCTGGTCAAGGGCATGCTCTAATCCATGATCCTGATTCTTTATATGCCTGCGGTGACCGAGCTCACCCAGATCTGGGATGTGCAGGATTGGTTCCAAGTCGAGTCCATCCGCTTTCCAGTGCGTGATTGCCTTGTTCATGTTGAGAACTTCAACCTGGCCAATAGCTTCATCCATTGAAGCAAAACCAAGTTCAGCCAGCAACTCCCGGACCTCTTGTGCGATGTACTCAAAAAAGGTTTCGACAAATTCAGGTTTGCCTGAGAACTTCTCGCGCAACACCGGGTTTTGCGTGGCTACACCCACGGGACACGTATCAAGGTGACATACCCGCATCATGATGCAACCCATGACCACGAGCGGAGCGGTCGCGAAACCAAACTCTTCAGCACCGAGAAGTGCGGCGATGATCACGTCACGTCCAGTTTTGAGTTGGCCATCGGCTTGAACGACAACCCGATCACGCAATCCATTGAGAAGCAGGGTCTGCTGGGTCTCGGCCAAACCAAGTTCCCACGGCGCACCAGCATGTTTGAGGGAAGTCAGTGGCGAAGCACCCGTTCCTCCATCGTGACCGGAGATCAGAATCACGTCAGCGTGCGCTTTAGCGACACCCGCTGCAACCGTTCCCACACCAACCTCTGCCACTAACTTCACGTGGATACGTGCATCAGAATTGGCGTTTTTCAAGTCATGAATCAATTGGGCTAAGTCTTCAATTGAATAAATATCATGATGCGGCGGCGGTGAAATCAAAGTCACACCCGGTGTGGAATGCCGCGTCTTGGCGATCCAGGGGTACACCTTGTTACCAGGAAGCTGGCCACCTTCACCCGGTTTAGCTCCCTGCGCCATCTTTATCTGGATGTCGTCACTGTTCACCAGGTACTCGCTGGTGACACCGAAACGGCCTGAAGCCACCTGCTTAATTGCTGAACGCTTGGAATCTCCACTTGCCATGGGCAAGTAGCGTTCTGGATCCTCCCCGCCTTCACCCGTATTGGATTTCGCCCCGAGACGATTCATGGCGATTGCCAGGGTTTCATGTGCCTCCGCAGAAATTGATCCATAGGACATAGCACCTGTCGAGAACCTTTTAACAATGCTCTCAATCGACTCAACTTCATCAATTGAAATTGAGGGCCGCGGTGATGAAAACTCGAATAGTCCACGCAATGTCATAAGCCGTTCCGACTGATCGTTGACCCTGCTGGTGTATTCACGAAATATGTCGAAGCGCCTTGAACGAGTTGCGTGCTGTAGACGGAATACCGTGTCAGGATCAAACAAGTGGGGTGATCCTTCACGCCGCCATTGATATTCTCCGCCGTCACGCAAAGTGCGATGTGTAGGTGAAATTCCTGACACCGGGTAAGCATCCGCATGTCTCGCAGCATTTTCTTGTGCAATTACATCAAGACCGATACCACCAAGTTGAGAGACCGTTCCGGTGAAATATGCGTCAATAAACTCCTGTGACAGACCAATGGCTTCAAAAATCTGCGCTCCTCGATAGGAAGCAACCGTTGACACTCCCATCTTGGACATAACTTTCAGGAGTCCCTTGCCCAAGGATTTGATGACATTGCGCATAGCCTTTTCAGGCGAAATGTCAGAGATCACATTTCGGCGAACAAGATCTTCCACACTTTCCAGTGCCAAGTAGGGGTTGATAGCAGCAGCACCGTAGCCAATCAAGAGCGCAACATGATGAACTTCGCGTACATCTCCCGTTTCAATCAGCAGGCTGATCATTGTGCGATGCTTGGTGCGCACTAAATGGTGATGAACAGCAGCACACAGCAATAGGGATGGGATTGGAGCAAGGCTTGCATTGCTGTCACGGTCTGACAGAACAATGAATCTTTTTCCTTGGCGAATCAATGCGTCGACTTCGTTGAAGATTTCCGATATACGTTTTTCAAGTGCGGGCCCACCGCCATAAACGTTGTAGAGGCCCTTGATGCGAGCAGCGGCAAACTCTGGCAGTGTGCCATCGGCATTGATGTGCAGGATTTTTGCCAATTCATCATTATCAATGACCGGAAATGGCAAAACAACTTGACGACAGTGAGCAGGTGATGCGTCCAACAGGTTTCCCTCGGGACCAATAAGGCTCCCAAGAGATGTCACAATTTCTTCGCGAATTGCATCAAGTGGTGGGTTTGTCACCTGGGCGAAAAGCTGACTGAAATAGTCAAATAGCAGGCGCGGGCGATCTGATAATGCAGCGATGGGGGTGTCCGTGCCCATTGAGCCAATTGCTTCAATGCCACTTTTAGCCATCGGTTCGATGATGAGCCGCAACTCTTCCTGGGTGTAACCGAAAGTTTGTTGGCGGCGAGCAACGGACTCCCGCGTATGAACGATGTGTTCCCGTTCCGGCAAAGCATCGAGGTGGATCACTTCACTGGACACCCACTCCTGATATGGATGTTCGGCGGCCAGTGCATCCTTGATCTCTTCATCTTCAATGACTCGACCGGCTGCAGTATCCACCAAAAACATCTTGCCCGGCTGCAGTCGACCTTTACGAATAACGGTGCTCGGGTCTATGTCAAGAACCCCTGCTTCAGAAGCCAATATGACAAGTCCGTCGTCGCAGACCCAGAAGCGCCCGGGCCTTAAACCGTTGCGGTCCAACACCGCCCCGATAACAGTTCCGTCGGTGAAACACACATTCGCCGGACCATCCCACGGTTCCATGATCGTTGCGTGAAACTCATAAAAGGCTCTCCGTGCCGGCGACATATCCAGATTGTTTTCCCACGCCTCAGGGATCATCATGAGGACTGAGTGAGGCAGGGATCGACCGCCAAGGTGCAAAAGCTCGAGCGCTTCATCGAATGAAGCTGAATCACTCCCATTAGGTGAGCAAATAGGGAACAACCTGGTCAGATCCCCTGGCAAAATGTCCGAGGTCAACATTGCCTCACGAGCAGTCATCCAGTTTCGATTTCCTCGGACCGTGTTGATCTCCCCGTTATGCGCAATCAGGCGATACGGGTGTGCCAGAGGCCATGAGGGAAAAGTATTCGTTGAAAATCGGGAATGGACGAGTGCCAATGCGCTCTGCATGAGCGGATCCGCTAATTCTGGGAAAAACGGTGCCAGTTGGCCCGTGGTCAACATGCCTTTATACAACAGGGTACGACTTGACAGTGAGGAGACATATACGTTCAGTTCATGTTCGACCATTTTGCGAAACCCATAAACCGCACGGTCAAGAGCAATCCCTGAAGATGCGTTGTCGGTGATGAAGAGCTGCCAAAAATCTGGCATACATGACTTGGCCATCGTCCCAATCATCGTGTCATTTGTTGGAACCTGGCGCCACCCAAGAATGCCTAAGCCTTCCGCGATCGCCAGATCTTCCATTGCCGCCATAGCGAGCGGAGCTTGCCCTTGATCAAAAAAAGCCGTACCGACTGCGTACCTGCCTGCTGCTGGAAGGTCGAAATCAACATTGTTTCGAAGGAAGAGGTCCGGAACCTGCATCAAAATGCCCGCACCGTCGCCACTATCTGGTTCACTACCTGAGGCACCTCGGTGTTCGAGATTGGTCAAAGCTTTGATGGCCTTTTCCACTATCTCATGGCTGGGCACCCCGGTTAAGGTCGCGACAAAGGCAACACCGCAAGCGTCATGTTCGCGGTCAGGGTTATAGAGACCCTGTTTTTTGGGGTGCAGACTGATCGCCACTGTGGAACTCCTCAAACGTCGCATTCAACACGGATTGGATCTGGTCAACAACTCGTGACTCAGAACTTTCCGGGACGACGTTGGCCCGAGAGGGCAACTATACAGCTTTAGGTTCAGATGGCTCAGTCGGATCAGTCGGATCAGTCTGATCAGTCTGTTCAGCCGACTGAGCAATAACTTCCCGTCCGGGCCGCAGGCGAGCCGAGATGACCAAGTAGGCCAAAGCCCCTATACCAACGATAATTGAGGTCCAAACATTAAGGCGCAGTCCTAAGACCTCATTGGCATTGTCAATCCGTAGGAGCTCGATCCAGAATCTGCCGAGCGTGTACAAAAGTATGTACAGCGCAAAAGCTCGACCGTGGCCAAGGTTGAATCTGCGATCAGCCCAGATCACAACGAGGGCAACCCCTACCAGCCACAAGGATTCATAGAGAAATGTTGGGTGAAAAGTTGCGTATTCAGCGTAATCGGCTGGTCGATTCCCCGGTGAGATCTCCAAAGCCCAGGGTAATGTTGTGGGGGAACCAAAAAGTTCTTGGTTGAAATAATTGCCTAATCGACCGATTGCTTGAGCAAGTGCGATCCCCGGTGCGATTGCATCGGCCACCGGTGGCAGGGAAACGCCACGACGGCGAGCACCTATCCATGCGCCGACTCCACCTAACGCAACGGCACCCCAAATTCCCAGCCCGCCATCCCAGATGCGAAGTGCTGCGATGAGCCCTTTGCCCTCGTCACCAAAGTAGATCTGCCAGTCACTGAGTACGTGATAGAGGCGTCCACCAACAATTCCAAATGGAACCGCCCAAATAGCTATGTCAGTGATGACCCCTGGGCGTCCGCCGCGCGCTTCATAACGCTTGTTGCCCAATACAACGGCAACAATGATTCCCAACACGATAAACAATGCATAGGCCCTAATCGGGATTGGGCCTAATTCCCACACACCCGTCTCCGGACTGGGTATGAATGTTTTCACGTGAGAGAGTCTACCTACGACTTGGAAGCTACAAGTTCGGCTAAACCAATGCGATCAGCCAATATTTTAGTTTCAACCGCTTCCCCATTGAGATAACCTGAAGGTGTTCCACCAATTTGACCGGCTAAAAATTCCTGATTGGTGTTCGCCGCCCAGGCAAGGTAGGTGCCATCTGTGACACATTGGGTGAAAGTTGTGAATTCTGTCTCGGTGAGGCCCAGCTCTGAACCAAATCCGAGGAGTTGTTCCTCTGTGAAACCCATACCTTCTTCGAGTGGCTGGTTCGCGTACACGGTGTTGTGGTACTCCTTGACCTTGCCTGCATCAATCGCGCAACCCCACGCCGCGATTGCACGGTGCGATGAGTCATTTCCTAGATTTCCATCGAGGAACGCGGTTGGTCGGTAGATGAGTTGGATTTTGCCCTCTTCGGCAAGTTGCGTTATCCCATCACCATTGGTTTGTTCTAGTGCCCCACACGCTGGGCATTGAAAGTCTTCCCACAGTTCAAGAACGGGAACATCAGCACTGCCGGTCCCGTAGGGGACACCAAATGGAGTCGCCGAATCGGCTGCAAGAACACCGGCAGGTAATGCCGCTGAGGGGTCGGGCTCAACTATTCCACCGGAAAGGCCGCCGGCATCAGTTGAGGGGCTGTTACTGCTCGCATAGACCGCAATTCCAATGATGGCGACCATGACAGCCACTACGGCTGCCCCACCAACGATGCGAACGATGCGCTCACGACGCTTCTCTGATGCTTGCGCTTCTCCGCGTGCCTGTGCAGCTCTTTCGCGACGACCCTTTTCACCCATTGCTTCTGCTCCTAATTCACTTACTTAATTCGCATCTGTGGCGCATTAAGCCCTAGTACAACGAATCCTAAGAATAAGCGAGGGAGGCTAACCACCGTGACGTACCCCTTGGGCAAGTTCCTGAGCGAGTTCGCGCACCGCTTTTACCCCTCCAGCATTGGCCGCTTTCACAAAAGCCGATCCGACAATTACTCCGTCGGCATATTTGGCAATTTCCGCCGCCTGAATGCCATTTGAGACTCCCAGACCCACGGCTATTGGTAAATCTGTACATTGACGAACACGAGCCACCAGCTCGGGAGCCATATTGCTCACCTGGTCACGAGCACCGGTAACCCCCATCGTGGAAGCCGCGTATACAAATCCACGCGTGTCATGACAAATCTTGGTGATTCTCTCGTTGGTAGTCGAAGGTGCTACTAGAAATATCGGGTCAACGTCATGGAGCGCTGCAGCAGCAATCCACGGCTGTCCTTCTTCAATTGTGAGATCTGGGGTGATTACCCCGACTCCGCCCGCCTCCTGCAGTTCTCGAGCAAAATTCTCGACACCGAACTGCTCAATCGGGTTCCAGTAACTCATAACGACCGGAACAGCTCCACGCTCAGCGACGGCTTTGATCACCGTGAGCACAGACTTGGGGGTCGCTCCATTAGTTAGGGCTTGATCAACAGCTTGTTGAATGACGGGGCCATCCATGAGTGGATCCGAATAGGGAAGACCAACCTCGATGAGGTCAACTCCCCCGTCGCACATTGCCTGCACAAGCTCAATCGATTCGTCCAAGGTGGGGAAACCAGCCGGGAGATAACCGATGAGCAGCGCCCGACCTTCACCTTTCGCATTAGCGAACGCCGCACTGATGCCTCCCGTTTTCATGGGATTCACAAATCAGCGCCCTTCAGCCAGTTCGATACTGATACCCGACTCAGAATGTTCGAGTTCAATTCCAAACCAACGCGCAGCCGTAGCCACGTCTTTGTCTCCGCGTCCACTGAGATTCAGAATGATGATGGAGTCAGGGCCTAGCTCTTTGCCTAAACGGATAACACCCGCTAACCCGTGGGCTGTTTCAATCGCAGGGATGATCCCCTCGGTGCGTGAACACAGAGCGAATGCATCCATGGCCTCGGAGTCATTGACCGGTTCGTAGACGGCACGTCCAGTGTCATGCAACCAGGCATGCTCAGGTCCTACGCCCGGGTAATCAAGTCCGGCACTGATGGAGTGTGATGGAATTGTTTGTCCCCACTTGTCCTGCATAACGTACGTGCGGGCACCGTGGAGAACGCCTGGTGAACCGGCAGAGAATCTTGCTGCATGCCGACCGGTTTCTACGCCATCGCCGCCAGCCTCGTAACCCCGTAGCTGCACACTGGGATCATCGATGAAACCACTGAACAGGCCCATGGCGTTAGATCCGCCGCCCACGCACGCCGCGACCGCGTCTGGCAACCGACCCTCAACTGCCAAAATTTGCTCGCGAGACTCGCGACCAATTACCGAGTGGAAATGGCGCACCATATCAGGAAAAGGCGAAGGTCCAGTGACTGTTCCCAGCACGTAGTGGGTTGAGTCAACTGAGGCAACCCAGTCGCGCATTGCTTCGTTGATAGCGTCTTTGAGGGTCCTGCTGCCATTCGTTACCGAGATAACTTCAGCGCCGAGGAGTTTCATTCGAGCGACGTTGAGCGCTTGACGGCGAGTGTCCTCCTCCCCCATGTAGACAGCACATTCAAGCCCTAAGAGTGCAGCGGCCGTTGCCGTTGCCACCCCGTGTTGACCTGCACCAGTTTCGGCAATTACTCGCGTTTTCCCCATTCGCTGTGCAAGAAGCACCTGACCCAACGCGTTATTAATTTTGTGGGACCCAGTGTGATTCAGGTCTTCGCGCTTGAAGTAAACGTGGGCATCATTACAGTATTTACCGAATCTCCATGCCCGCGTTAGTGGAGAAGGCCGCCCGGTGTAGTCCCGCTCCAAACCTGATAATTGAATGGCGAATTCTGGGTCTGCAATCGCCGAATGAAAAGCTTCATCGAGCTGATCAAGTGCGCTCGTGAGAGCCTCGGGAACGAACCTGCCTCCATAAGGACCAAAGTGCCCCGCAATAACAACTTCACGTTCCACTTCTGACGTGGTCATGCCCGACCACGAGATCGGCATGAAGGGTGTGCACCCGCAGTAACCAGTTCTTGAACAGCTTCCCTGGGATTCCCACCAATGACCAGCGACTCTCCAACAAGTACGGCGTCGGCTCCAGCATCGGCATAATTCATAAGGTCATGATGGTCTCGAACGCCGGATTCTGCAATTCGAATACATGAGGTAGGGATTCGCTCTACTACCCGACTAAACGTTGATCGATCCACTTCGAGCGTCTTCAGGTTCCGCGCATTTACCCCGATGACTGTGGCGCCTGCGTCAAGTGCCCGATCAATTTCTTCTTCATCGTGAACTTCGACGAGAGCGGTGAGTCCCAGACTTTGAGTGCGCTCAATGAGAGAAAGTAAGACTTTTTGTTCGAGGGCTGCCACGATTAACAGCACCATGTCTGCCCCATAAGCTTTGGCTTCCCATATCTGGTAACTACCAATTACAAAGTCTTTGCGCAGAACCGGGATATCAACTGCGGCTCGAACCTCGATTAAGTCGGCCAAACTCCCACCAAAACGGCGTTCTTCGGTCAGAACACTTATGCAATGAGCTCCACCCGCTTCGTATTCCGCAGCGAGTAGCCCGGGGTTGGGGATTTGTGCAAGAACACCCTTGCTGGGACTGGCTCTTTTGACTTCTGCGATCACGCATACATCGGGGCCACTGAGTATCGCTTTGACATCTTGAGCTTCACGTACCCGAAGTGAACGTTCCTTCAATTGTTCGAGGGAGGTGTGTTGCATCCGAACAGCAAGATCCTCGCGAACACCGCCGATTATGTCGTCTAAGACCGTCACACCCTAAGAGTAGCCGTATCGAACTAATGGGCTTTGTTTAGGCGCCCGATCCCCAATCCAGCCCCGGAATCACATTTCTCACAAAGGTGAACCCGATCAAAATGAAAACCCCCGCAACCATAATTACTCGCGAATATGGCTGAAACATGACAAAGAGATCACGTTGCTTCCACACTTTCAATACCCACAGACACCAAAGCGAAACCAACATCGGATACACACCCAACAACAACACGTTGTAATTGATAGCCGATGCAATATCACCGTGTAAGAGCGAATAGGTACCGCGCAAGCCCCCGCATGCTGGGCAGTCAACTCCGAAGAATGTTCGACTCGGGCAACCAAGAAAAACGCCACTTGTAGCCGGATTGATAAAGAACAACACACCTAAAATCGAAAGGAAACCCAATCCAATTGTTATAGGTAGTTTGATCTGTGTACTCACAGCGCACTCCGCTCGGGGATCTCAACGGTGAAACGCGCTCCTCCTTCGGGCGCCAATCCCACGCTCGCGCTTCCACCCATCCCGGTCGCAAGCCGACCCACAAGAGCCAAACCAATTCCGGTTCCCACCGGCCGCACACCCCTATAGCGCTCATAAAGTGCCCCAGGCTCAAAGGCCACCAATTGGTCCTCTGCGCTTAGACCGGGACCCGAATCCCGCACCTCGATGATCAAGGAGTTTGCCAACTGCTCTATTCGAATTGCCAAAGTGCCATGGGTAGGGCTTAATCTGAGCGCATTTTCTGCCAAATTGTCGACAATTTGTCGGAGCCTGATGGGGTCACCGATAAATGTATCTTTCACCTGAATTTCACATTCAAGATTTACCTGTTGCTCCTGGCATCGATAGCCCCAAACTTGCCTCACTTCATTGGTAAATTCTTGTAGATCGATCCTCACCTCTGAAATAGCAAAATCAACTGCTCCCAGTCTGGCCAAGTCCAAAAGATCACTCACCAGTCGATTAAGGCGTGCGGATTCGGATGAAATTAGACGCGCCGCTTCTATTACATCGTCTCCGGAGAGAATGCCGTCTGCGATGGCTTCGCTGTATCCCTTCACCGCAGTCAGCGGGGTTCGAAATTCATGGGAAACCGACAATAGAAACTCGCGCTGGCGAGCTTCGGAGGCAGTAAGTGCAGAGTCAAGGACATTAAGTGAGGTTGAAATTTCATCTACCTCCTTCGGCCCCGTGGATGCAAGATCAACACCCCGAGATCCACTCGCCATTGACATCGCTGCCGTACTCGCTCGGCGTAGCGGTCTCGCTAAGCGTTGCGCAGCGAAAAAACCTAAAGTAATTGCGATGGCTAGTCCCAGCACTAGTGCGAGGGCGAGGCGCCAAATAATCGCTCCGGCACTGGCTCCAGCAATTGAGATGGGCTGAATCAAGATAACCGAACCATCAACACTCAGCGGCCGGCCTTCAAGTAAGTACTCACCATCTATTGAAGACACTCTGCCCGAGATGTTTTGGCCACTATTGAGTTGATCAACGTAGATTTGTGGAAAATTGAAAGGTAGGTCGTTGAGATTCGGTGATCCAAAAGGAATCAAATAGGCAGAGATAGATTCCCTTTGCAAGGTCTTGATCAATCCTTGCCCAACACCAGAACCAGAATCTTGCTGATCAATGGCGTTAGCTGCGACATTGGCCAACTGTGAAAGATTTCTTGCACCAACGTCCTGCGAGCTTGATACAACAAGTGGGTAGGACACGAGCCCTGCCACGACAATTGCAAATGCGGCGACCGCACTCGTGAGGATGACAAGGAGTGTGACGATGCTCCAAGTACGAAATTTCATGGGACCATTTCAGGTAATGGTGATTCCCATGCGTACCCGACTCCGCGAACGGTACGGATGGGTGCATCGACGCCCAATTTTGTCCGGATTTGGGCAACGTGCACATCAACTGTTCGAGTTCCAAGGCCTTCGGTGTAACCCCAAACATTCTCGAGCAACTCAGCACGCTCGATCACTTGTCCCGAACGCGCCATGAGATAGGCCACCAAGTCAAACTCTGTCGCCGTCAGGACTACCGGTTTGCCATTGTGCGATGCGCGCCTAGTTTTGAGGTTTAATTGAACCCCTTCTTCGTCGAGAATCTCAGTCACTTGCTGGGCCGATCTTCGAAGAATCGCCTTAACTCTTGCCACCAGTTCCCGGGGACTAAATGGCTTGGTCACATAGTCATCGGCGCCCAGTTCAAGACCCAGTACCCGATCCACCTCGTCGTCGCGCGCAGTACAGAAAACTATCGGTGTCCAATTATTGGCGGCTCGAAGCTGACGACAAATTTGCGTTCCATCTAATTTAGGCAGACCAACATCGAGAATTATCACATCAAAATTTTCAC
>JBIIOS010000003.1:0-37066 GCA_044336805.1 Candidatus Nanopelagicales bacterium | reverse complement strand
AATT
This sequence comes from Candidatus Nanopelagicales bacterium, assembly GCA_044336805.1. Taxonomy (GTDB): domain Bacteria; phylum Actinomycetota; class Actinomycetes; order S36-B12; family S36-B12; genus UBA4592. Next base: position 37,062 of record JBIIOS010000003.1, on the reverse strand, counting down.
TTCACTCTGTGCGGCGTCTAAACCCGATTCGCCGTCGAAACACGCCCGCACCTCGAAACCTTCACGCCTTAGATAGACACCGATGAGGTCTGAAATCGCCCGTTCATCTTCGACCACGAGAACTTTCATGTGGTCACCATGTGTTCTGTTGAATTTACGCGTTTACGGTTTTCTTGCCCAGACCCATCATGGCCATGACCTTGCCCACAACACCGCCGAGGACTACCATCCCGACTCCAACCCAGAACAAAGGCCAATTCCCTAAAATCAGCGCCAGCGTTCCCACGACGAATGCCAAAACAACGATCACAACCGTTGTCCAAGCAGCCGGGGTGGAACCATGATCCTCGTGTTGTTCAGTCATGGATGTATTTAATCACGTGATCGTGGCTGATCGGGATCTGACTCGATGGTTGGATCAACGCCTGCATCAAGTAGCGTCCAAGCGTCTTGCTCCGGTGCGACCGAGCGAGAATATCTTCCACTCAAAGTCGGCCAATTTTTGGACGTGAAAACGATAAGAAGATTCGTGATCATCAGTCCTGAGCTGAGCACAATCGCAAAAACCCAAAGCGCATTGAGTCCTTCCTTATCGAGAATGATTAAGGAATAAACGCCTGCCGCAGCAACGACGGCGCCCATGGTTCCTAATATCCTTCGCCCCCACGTTCGGGTTGCCAAGACGCCAATCACCACCGCTAAAGAAACCGCCCAAACAGCAAAAATAAGTGAGTCAAGATCTGTTCCAACAAGATCCTGTGAAACCAAGTCACTTGGGATCGACCCCCAGATAAGCCCCCCAACCCACAACAGAACCCCGGCCAGGATCGACTGTAGAGCTATTGTGAGAAGGTATTTTCGCCCTGGCGACATGTCACCCACACTTTCGATTAACCTTCAAGTTGCTCAGCCAAGGCAACAGCACGAATAATGGCCATTGCCTTGTTAACGCATTCATTATTTTCACTCTCGGGAACTGAATCGGCCACAATACCTCCGCCAGCTTGAATATGAGCGATTCCATCTTTCAAAAGAGCAGTTCGAATGGCGATTGCCATGTCCATATTCCCCGCGAAGTCAAAGTATCCGATGCAACCACCGTAAAGCCCACGCCTTTCTGATTCCATTTCCTCAATGATTTGCATGGCGCGCGGCTTGGGTGCACCAGAAAGTGTGCCTGCTGGGAAAGTTGCCCTCAGCGCAGTAAACGCATCCTCATTAGTATTTAGTTCGCCAGTCACGGTCGACACTAAGTGCATTACATGCGAATAACGTTCAACATGCATGAAGTCAATGACATTGACACTGCCCGGAGTGCAGACCCGACCAAGATCATTACGTGCTAGGTCAACCAGCATGAGGTGCTCCGCGCGTTCTTTCTTATCCTCCAGTAAATCCTGAGCCAAGAGACGATCACGCTCAGGGTCTTTGCTTCGCCAGCGAGTCCCCGCGATCGGATGCACGACCGCATTGCGTTCACGTACGGTAACCAACGCCTCCGGCGATGAACCGATAATTTCAAAAGCCACACGATTGAAATCATGCGGATCAGGAACTCGAACCAGATACATGTATGGACTTGGGTTGGTCGACCTTAAGATCCGATAAATACTCAGAGCGTTTGCCTGCGTTGGAACGCTAAATCGCTGGGATAGAACGACCTGAAAGGCGTCACCCGCGCGAATGTATTCCTTGATCGTGTCAATGTTCTTTAAATACGTTTCCTCGCTTGTAACTCGCGGTGGTAAAACCAATTCAGTATCGAGTGCGGGCGTTACCTGGGCTCCGGTTGGCAAAATGTGGGTAATTGATTCTTGCATTTGGTCAAGGCGGGCAATAGCCGCCTCATAAGCTTGCTCGACACGCTCAGCAGAATTATCAAAATTTATTGCGTTTGCAATTAACGTCACGTCACCTTCAAGGTGATCCACGACTGCGATGTCGGAGGCCAACAAGAAACTGAGGTTTGGGATTTTTAGTGAGTCGGTTGTCGAATCACCGATTTCTTCCCAATTGCGCACAATGTCATAGGCCATGTACCCGACCAGCCCTCCGGTAAAGGGGAAGTCTCCGGTCTCTGAAGTCTTTGACCTTTGCGTACGCAATTGGGCGAGGGTGGCTTCGAGTACTTCAAGGGCTAAACCACTCTCCGGTAAACCTTCAGGAACGCGGCCGCTCCACACCGCTTTGCCCTGCGATTCTGAGAGCATCGAGGCGCTGTTTACCCCGATGAATGAATAACGTGACCATTGCACGCCAGCTTCGGCCGACTCAAGTAGAAATGTTCCAGCACGATCCCCGCATAAGGCGTAGAAAAGGCCAATTGCACTGAGATGGTCGACGAGGAGCGTTCGAGAAACTGGCACAACTCTTTGGACACGGGCCAACTCCTGAAAATTAGCAAAATCGGGCGTGTCCGTGTTTTTCTTATTCACGTATTTATTCCTTGATCAAAAAAACAGGTCGGATTACCAGTGTGACAAGCTGGCCCACTTTGATCAACAACCATGAGAAGCGTGTCCCCGTCACAGTCTGCTCGCAGGCTCCGCACTAATTGGCTGTTTCCTGATTCTTCGCCCTTAATCCAGATTCTATTTCTACTACGAGAGAAATAGGTACCCAGTCCAGTGTCAATGGTTAACTGCACCGCTTCCGCATTCATCCAAGCCATCATGAGAACTTCCTTGCTTACCGAGTCCTGAGTAATCACGGGCACCAGGCCATCTTCATTGAATCTAATCCGAGCAATGAACTCCCCGACCGCGTTCATGACACCAACCTAGTTGGTTCACGAACTGGGATGGAATCAGCCTTTAGTGCACCTTTCACCTGAGCAATGGATACCTCACCAAAATGAAAGATGCTTGCAGCCAATACGGCTTGCGCGCCCGCATTAATTGCCGCGACAAAATCACTGGGAACACCTGCTCCCCCGCTGGCAATAATCGGAATATTTACGGCTTCACGAACCACCCTGATGAGTTCTAGGTCGAATCCTGCTTTGGTGCCGTCGGCATCCATTGAGTTGAGCAAGATCTCACCCACTCCGAAATCGGCCGCACTCTGCGCCCACTGAACGGCATCGAGGTCGGCGGATTCTCTGCCGCCGTGTGTGGTCACTCCAAAGCCACTTGGTTGACCAAATTCTCGACGCGCATCCAATGAAAGCACAATGCATTGGGAGCCGAACCGCTGTGCAGCTTCGCGCAAAAGTTCCGGGCGAGCAATTGCCGCGGTGTTAATTGAGACCTTGTCAGCACCTGCTCGCAAAAGGGCATCAATGTCTTCAATGCTGCGGATCCCTCCACCCACGGTGACCGGGATGAAAACTTGGTCGGCGCTCCGACGGACTAATTCCAGTGTGGTCTCACGATCTGAACTTGACGCAGTAATGTCAAGAAACACAAGTTCATCAATTCCGGCCGCCCCATACATCGATGCCAACTCGATTGGGTCACCTGCATCAATGAGGTCAACAAAATTCACACCCTTAACGACCCGGCCGGCATCAACATCAAGACATGCAATTACTCGGGCAGCGAGTGTCACGGCTGTGGCGGTCCCCACTGGTAGGGGTCGTAGCGACCTTCAACCGCGACGAGTGCTTCAGGAAGACTGAAGGCCTGCTCGTAAAGTGCCTTACCAACAATCGCACCTTCAATCCCTTTCATCTCGGCAAGTTTGTGGAGATCCTCTAACCTATGGATTCCACCTGATGCGATTACTCGAGACCGGGTTGCCTCCGTGACCTGCTTCAACAGGTGAAAATTGGGTCCATGCATCATGCCGTCTTTTTCAACATCGGTGACGACATATCGGGTACAGCCGGCGGCATCGAGCCGGCCAATTGCCTCCCACAAGTCTCCACCCTCGGTTGTCCACCCACGGGCCGCCAACGTGTGCCCTTTCACATCAAGTCCTACTGCAATTCGATCCCCATACTTGGCTATCACCGTTTCGGTCCAATCGGGATCTTCCAGTGCCGCTGTTCCCAAATTCACACGCGCGCAGCCGGTAGCAAGTGCCGCTTTCAAGCTCTCATCATTTCTAATTCCGCCTGAGAGTTCAACCTTGACTTCTCGACCGATTCTTTCGACAACATGGGCAATGAGGGTTGAGTTGTTTCCGGTGCCAAATGCAGCATCAAGGTCAACTAAATGGATCCATTCTGCGCCCTGATTCACCCACGCTTGGGCGGCATCGAGCGGCGATCCATAAACAGTTTCACTTTCGGCCTTTCCTTGGACAAGGCGAACAGCTTTTCCATCTTTGACGTCGACGGCGGGTAAAAGAGTGAATTTCATGGGTGCAGTCTAGGTGAGGGTGCCGACCCAGTTGTTGATCAGCGTGAGTCCCGCCTCACCACTCTTTTCTGGGTGAAATTGAACTGCCGAAAGTGGACCATTTTCAACGGCTGCGATGAATGGCGCCCCGTAATCACTCCAAGTCACCGTGGGTGGGTGTTGATACGGATCTGAATCAGTCATGACCCATTCTTGAACTGCATAGGAGTGAACGAAATAAAACAATTCGGACTCCACCCCAGCAAACAAGGATGACGAAGTTGGCGGCACAACGCTGTTCCACCCCATGTGCGGGACGATCGGGGCGACTAGCTGATCAACCGTACCCGGCCATTGGCCCAGCCCTCGAGTCGTAATTCCATGCTCAATCCCCTGATCAAACATGATCTGCATGCCCACACAAATACCCAAGACCGGACGACTAGCCACCATTCGCGCGTCAATGAGTGCGCCACCACGCACCAGATCGATTCCCTGCATACAAGCTGCGTACGCTCCCACCCCAGGAATGATCAAACCATCTGCGTTTAGACAGGTGTCAAAATCAGAACTCAGAATTGCCGTGGCTCCAACATACTCAGCCGCGCGGAGCGCCGAACGAACATTTCCGAAGCCGTAGTCAAGAACTGCAACAGTGGGTGACATGAATTATGTTTGCCTTACTGCGATGCAGTGAGTGTGCCTTTAGTCGAAGGCACTCCGACCACGCGCGGGTCCCTCGCCACCGCGGTACGTAGTGAACGGGCGACACTTTTGAATTGCGCTTCAACAACATGGTGAGCATTACGCCCCGATAGCACATTGACATGCAGAGTGATTTGCGATGTAGCAACAATTGATTCCCAGATATGGCGAGTTAACGTCGTATCGTAAGCCCCAATGAGTTCAACCAACTCAGGTTCAGTGTGCACCAAATATGGACGACCCGAAAGGTCAACCGCACTCTGCACCAGACATTCATCTAGTGGAACCAGGGCGTCTCCGTAACGAGTCAATCCGGCTCGATCCCCTAATGCCTGATTTATTGCCTGTCCCAGTGCCAAACTCGTATCCTCGACCGTATGGTGTGCGTCAACATGCAGGTCGCCTCGAGTATTCACCACTAAATCAAATCCACCATGTTTTGCCAATTGCGCAAGCATGTGGTCAAAAAAAGGAACACCTGTCTCAATGGTGCTCTGCCCCGTGCCATCGAGTGAGAGATCAACGAGCACGCTGCTTTCCTTAGTCTCGCGTTCGATCCGTGCCATTCTGGTCATATCTTTCCTCCTGTACTCAGACTAACGCTTTTAAGGCGTTGAGAAATAACTCGTTCTCACTAGCGGTTCCGATGCTCACTCGCAACCAACCCGAAGGGCCGGTTTCCCGGATAAGAATGCCTTGTTCAAAAAGTCCTCTCCAAATCGCATGTCGATCAGCGAACTCACCAAAGAACAGAAAGTTTGCGTCACTGTGAGCGACAAGAAGGCCTATGTCGGCAAGCTCAGCCGCCATTTGAATTCGCGCATCAGTGATTTGCGCCACGCGATCAAGTGACTCGCTCGCAAAACTCAATGCCGCAATCGCCGCCGCCTGGGAGATGGCTGATAGGTGATACGGCAAACGTACCAATTTAAGAGCCTGAACAATCTCACCGGTACTTGTGGCGCAATATCCGAGGCGCCCGCCCGCATAGCCAAATGCTTTGCTCATGGTTCGTGAAACGACTATGTTGGGATACGAATCAAGCAAGGTCAGGGCAGTTGCCCCTCTATCGCTCCGAAATTCTGCGTACGCCTCGTCAACCACAACCAGGGCTCCGCTTGCTTGAGCTGCTTGACAAATCTCTTCGATTTCAGCCAATGAGATTGATGTACCTGTCGGGTTATTGGGTGAAGTGAGGATTATCAAATTCGGATTGTGCACAGCTACAGCTTCGATTGCTGCGGCAAGGTCGATAGTGAAATCCTTTCTCCGTCGAATCGATATCAATTCGGTAAATGAATCACGGGCGTATTCCGGGTACATTGAATAGGTGGGGTCAAATGTCAAGGCTTTCGTCCCAGGGCCCCCAAATGCGCCAAATAGTTGCGCCATAATTTCGTTTGACCCATTAGCCGCCCAGATCCGCTCAACATTAACTTTTACTCCGGATTCGACATCCAGGTAAATCGCCAACGCTGCACGCAAGTTAACTGCGTCACGGTCGGGGTATCTGTTTATATCGCTCGCCGCCACAGCGACAGCCTGTGAAATCGCCGCAATCATTTTCTCACTGGGTGGGTATGGATTCTCGTTGACATTGAGCCGAACAGGAACAGTATCTTCGGGTGCACCATAAGGTGTTTGGCCAATGAGGTCCTTGCGTAACGGTAAATCAAATCCGGTCACTGTTGCATCCGAACCGAGATCGCCTGCCCATGTGCCGGCAAATCCTCGGCACTCGAAAGCGCGAGAACGTGCGGGGCAACCTCAACCAAGGCTTGCTGTGAATATTCAATAATGTGTATTCCCCGCAGAAAAGTCTGAACCGATAAACCCGAAGAGTGTTTCGCCGATCCGGCTGTCGGCAAAACATGGTTGGATCCTGCGCAGTAGTCACCGAGTGAAACGGGAGCGTAGGTTCCTACAAAAATTGCCCCCGCATGCTTAACCCTGCGAGCAACTTCTCGTGAATTCTCGACATGAATTTCCAAATGCTCAGCGGCATAGGCATCGACAACGGCCAAACCTTGCTCAAGATCAGCAACCAGGACAATGGCGCTCTGAACTCCTCGGAGCGCGGTCTCAATGCGCTCCGAGTGCTTGGTCATAGGGACCTGTAGTGCTAAGGATTCCTCAACCGCGTGAGCCAATTCCTCACTGTCTGTCACTAAGACCGCGGCCGCGAGTTCGTCATGTTCAGCTTGACTAATCAAGTCTGCGGCAACGTGAATGGGGTCAGCACTGTGATCTGCCAAAATCAAGATCTCGGTTGGTCCCGCTTCAGAATCAATACCGATGATCCCGCGCAAAGCGCGCTTAGCCGCTGTCACATAGATGTTTCCCGGACCCGTCACCAGATCAACCGGTTTACATTCACCCTCGGGCAGTTGCACCCCGTAGGCCAACATGGCAATAGCTTGCGCGCCGCCAACTGCGTAAACTTCGTCGATCCCCAAAAGGTGAGCGGCAGCCATAATGACCGGATGTGGCCAACCACCCCAGTCTTTCTGCGGTGGAGAGACAACGGCAATAGATCTCACCCCAGCTATTTGGGCCGGGACAACATTCATGACGACACTACTGGGATAAACAGCCTGTCCACCAGGAACGTAAAGCCCCACGCGATCCACCGGAATCCAGCGCTCGGTTACCGTTCCACCCTCAACGACTTCAGTGACGGTTTCGCCGCGAACTTGGTCCGAGTGCACAATTCGTGCCCGACGAATGGATTCCAGCAATGCCTTGCGGACAGCCGGATCAAGGTTTGCTGCAGCCTTTTCCAACTCTGCGGCCGGAACCCTTAGGGAAGGCGGCGTGGTGCCGTCAAGTGTCTGTGACCACAGCGCAACAGCTTCTGCACCATTTTCGCGGACATCTCTCAAGATTGGGGCGATTATTTCCGTTGCGTCATCGACATTAGTTGCGGCTCGAGGCACCATGTTTTTCACAGAATCGCCAACAAAAGGATTCTCGCGAAGATCGATGAGCCGGATCATGTAAGTCAGTTTAGTCTGTACCGGTGAGTTCCCATATCCCGCTCTTTCCACTGAACACGATTCTGGTGCCGGGTTTGGTTCTCCCACTACACATTTTCGAACCCCGCTATCGGTTGATGGTCCAAGAATTGCTGGAAATTCCCGATGAAGAGGAGCGCGAATTTGGAATTGTGGCTGTACGCGACGGGCACGATATTTCATCAAATGGCATTGCCGCCTTGCACCCGGTAGGCACTTCAACAATTCTCCGTGAGGCAAATGTCCATGAAGATGGTCGATACGATGTTGTCACCACCGGCTCTCGTCGATTTCGGATTACTTCATTGGATACCAGCGCCCCACTTTTGCGTGCTGAGGTGGAATGGTTGCCCGAACCTCAACCTGAGCAAACAGAGCAACTCACGCGGCTTACCCAGAAAACTCTCCAAGATTTTTCGGGCTATCGCATTGCACTTTCAGGGGAATTCGATAGTGACTTTTCCCTGTTTGAAGATTTTCCCGCGGATCCAACAGTTGTTTCATTTCTACTGACCGCTGCCATTCTCCTGCCCACGGCCGAGCGACAGGAACTGCTAGCAGCCCAGGACACACCTAGCCGTCTCACAATGATTAGGGCGCTTCTTCAGCGCGAAACGGGGCTCATAACTCAACTTGGCGCGCTGCCAGCTATCGATTTAGTACAAGGAAATGTATCCCTCAATTGACATGCATTTACAATGTGGGCCGTGGCAATCACTCCTGCAGCACTCGCACTTGACTCATTCGGTATCTCGTACACACTTCACAAATATGACAGTGTTGCCGGATCAGGGTTTGGCAAAGAGGCAGCCAACAGTATGAATCTTGATGAAAATCAAGTTTTCAAGACCATAATTTTTGGAGACAAGAACATTGCTGTCGTTGGCATTGCCCCAGTTTCACGAAAAATTAGCACGAAAAAGCTCGCCGCTGCAGCCGGCCTGCGCTCACTTGAACCGATGGATGCGGCCCTTGCCCAACGCCTCACCGGTTACGTGGTCGGTGGCATCAGTCCATTCGGTCAAAAGAAAACACTCACAACGGTGATCGACACAAGCGCACTCCTATTTGAGAATATATACGTCAGTGGGGGCCGCCGTGGCCTGGAAATTTGCATTTCACCGACTGACCTAATCAGGGTCCTGGGCGCAACCACTGCTGAAATTCAGTCGGAGTGATTCGACTGCCGCCTGTGTTGGGCCAAATAATCGCCAATGGCCATAACCAGAATAACTATGCTTGAACCGAGAGGCCACATCAATAGCATTGCTGGCAATGTAACTTCAAGCGGAGCGTCGACCACGGTTGAATCGGGAGTATCAATATTTGTTAAGTCGACAAAACCAAGGTGCGAGCCCACCCACCACATTGCACAAGTACCGACAGCCGCAGATGCCAATGCGGCAACCAGCGATGCCAACAAATGTTCACGACGCATGGCCACCAATCCAATAGCCATCAATACACCGGCCGTTGCGCCAATTGCCCCAAATGCAATATTTGCGGCGAAGTATTCTTGTGGTTGAAAACTTTCAGGAAAAACCCGGTCCGGAGTGATTACGACCGAGACACGCGGCGCTAAGGCCCACCACATGACACCCAGAGCAGCGCCCGATAGTCCGCCCGCGATTACTCCCGTGATGAAAACTGTAATGGCTTTACGCCTTCGCCCATGCGTAACACCTGTGCTCTCGTTTACTAAATCAGACATGACGAGCCCAATAGTGCCTTGAGGTCGCCAAAAAGCGAGGGGGAAGGCGTCACTCGGTAGACATCGTCAAGCTTCATGACCGTTGTTGAGGTACCACCGGTTAAGTGCAATTGCACTTCTGTGGTTCCCGGGTGCTGCGCCAGAATGTTTTTTAGGCGAGCGACAAGTGGCGGAACACAACGGGTAGCTGACATAGTTAATCGAACCGGACCTGTTGGGGCACCCGAGAGATCCGGAGCGGTTACTTCAAGTGCAATGGCACGGACTCCCTCATCATCACTTCGATCAATTTTAGTGCGAATAACCAAAATCGAGTCATCTACCAAGAGGGTTCCAAAGGATGCATATGAAGCTGGGAAAACCATGACTTCGAGGCTTCCCTCCAAGTCCTCCAAAGTGACAATTGCCCAAGCTGAGCCCTTCTTAGTAGTTTTTCGGACGACGCTGGTAACCAAACCACCCAGTGAAATTACCTGGCCGTCGAGGTGTTCATCAATCAAAACGGATGCAATGCTTCGATCCGATAGTTGTGCCAACGCGCTCTCCATGCCGAAAAGTGGATGGTCTGAGACGTACAGGCCCAGCATGTCGCGCTCGTGTGCAAGAAGAAGCGACTTTTCCCACTCGGTGATTCCGATGACGGGTCGTTCGATCAGTGAAACATCAGAATCTTCTTCGAGCCCGCCAAATAAGTCAAACTGCCCAACCGCCTCAGACCGCTTGATGTCAACGGCAGCATCAATTATCTGCTCGTGCACTGCGATTAACCCCTTGCGCGTGTGGCCCAAACTGTCGAAAGCACCTGCTTTGACCAATGACTCGACAACTCGCCTATTGCAGACAGCGATATCTACTTTGGCGATGAAGTCGTGAAAATCTGAAAAGCGACCAACTTTGTTTCGAGTGGCGATTACCGAATCCACAACGTTAGTTCCCACGTTGCGAATGGCCGTCAATCCAAAACGAATATCAGTTCCACGAGGGGTGTAATTTGCATCTGAATCATTGACATCAGGTGGCAAAACTTTGATTCCCATGCGACGACATTCGTTGAGATATATTGCTGAACGTTCCTTGTCGTCGGCCATTGAAGTGAGCAGTGCCGCCATGTACTCGGCCGGGTAATTGGCCTTCAAATACGCGGTCCAATAAGAAACGAGTCCGTATCCGGCCGTATGAGCCTTATTGAATGCGTAATCCGAGAAGGGAACCAGGACTTCCCATAACTTGTTTATCGCAGGATCAGAGAATCCGCGTTCACTCATGCCCTCACTAAATGGGACAAATTCTTGTTCAAGGATTTCCTTTTTCTTTTTACTCATTGCTCGGCGAAGTAGATCTGCTTTGCCAAGTGAATACCCAGCCAGCTGTTGGGCAATCGCCATGACCTGCTCTTGATAGACGATCAGTCCGTAGGTATCGCCGAGAATCTCACTGAGTGGCCCTTCAAGTTCAGGGTGAATCGGGACGACCGGCTTGCGTCCATTTTTTCTATCTGCATAGTCATTGTGCGCATTTGCGCCCATGGGTCCAGGCCTGTAGAGCGCAAGCACCGCTGAAATATCTTCGAAGTTGTCCGGAGCCATGGAACGCAATAACGAACGCATCGGGCCACCATCGAGTTGGAAAACCCCTAGCGTGTCACCCCGCGAGAGAAGCTCGTAGGCCATCTTGTCGTCGAGCGCCAAGGTTTCCAAAACAACTTCATCACCCGTGTTGCGCTTGATATTTTCCAAGCAGTCATCAAGGACGCTGAGGTTACGCAATCCCAAGAAGTCCATTTTTAGCAAACCAAGGGACTCACACGCACCCATGTCGAACTGAGTGATGATTGCGCCATCTTGTTCACGTTTCCAGACCGGAATCACGTCCATGAGCGGCTCACTACACAGAATCACTCCTGCGGCGTGTACACCCGGTTGGCGCTTCAGTCCTTCAAGGCCCTTAGCCGTGTCAATGACAGTCTGTACCTCGGGATCACTTGCGTAAAGTGCCCGAAACTCTGCAGCTTCCGAATACCGAGAATCACTCGGATCAAATGCGCCTTTAAGAGTAATGTCCTTGCCCATTACGGACGGTGGCATAGCTTTCGTGATTCGGTCACCCACAGAGTAGGGCAAGCCCAGGACACGCGCACTGTCCTTGATTGCGGCTTTTGCTTTGATTGAACCGTAGGTGACAATCTGGGCGACGCGCTCTTCCCCATACTTCTCCGTGGCGTAACGAATCATGTCCGAACGTCGCCGCTCATCAAAGTCGATGTCGATATCGGGCATCGAGATTCGCTCTGGATTCAAGAATCTCTCAAACAGTAAACCGTGCTCTATGGGATCCAGGTCAGTAATTCCCAATGCGTACGCAACCATGGCACCGGCGGCAGATCCACGACCAGGTCCGACTCGAATTCCATTATTTTTGGCATGTTGCACCAGATCAGCCACGACTAGGAAATAACCCGGGAAACCCATCTGGGAGATGACTCTCAATTCGTACTCAGCCTGCGTTCGCACTCTGTCAGGGACGCCGGCCGGGTACCTGCGCGCCAAACCAATCTCCACTTCCTTAACCAGCCAGGAATCTTCACTTTCTCCAGGAGGGATGTCAGCGCGGGGCATGAGATTTGCACCTTCGCTGAACTCAACGTCGCACCGCTCCGCGATCAGCAAAGTGTTGTCACAAGCCTCGGGGAAGTCACTCCATAAATCTCGCATTTGGGCTGCAGACTTCAAGTAAAAATCACGGGCATCAAATTTGAATCTTTTCGGGTCATCAAGTGTGGTTCGAGTTCCAATGCACAATAAGACATCGTGTGTGTCAGCGTCACTTTCATGAACGTAGTGCATGTCATTGGTTGCAATTAGTGGCAAATCGAGGGCTTTCGAAATCTTGATCAAATCAGGCATAAAATTTCGTTCAATAGCAAGACCGTGGTCCATAATCTCGGCAAAGAAGTTTCCCACACCAAAAATATCCCGGTAATCGGCTGCAGTGGCTAAAGCTTTTTTGTACTGTCCCGCTTGGAGCCAACGATTCACTTCACCACTCGCACACCCTGTCGTACCAATGAGACCCTTGCCGTAACGGTCTAAAAGCTCACGGTCAAATCGTGGCTTGTGGTAATAGCCTTCAATGCTGGCCAGGGATGAGAGTCGAAAAAGATTGTGCATGCCAACGGTGTTTTCGGCCCAGAGGGTCATGTGCGTGTAACTGTGTTTGCCTCGACCCGCCCCGGGATCTTCCGGGGCTCCTTCATCGAAGCCACCACCAAAATCAAATGGAGTGCGCTCAAATCGGCCCTGAGGTGCGTAATAGCCTTCAAGTCCGATGACCGGCTTTACCCCGTACGCTTTACCCATCTTCCAGAAATCGTAGGCGCCATAAAGGTTGCCGTGATCTGTCATAGCGATTGCCGGCATGCCTTGCTCTTTTGCCGCTAGAAAAAGGTCATCAAGCTTCGAGGCACCATCCAGCATCGAGTACTCGGTGTGCACATGAAGGTGAACGAAATCGCCCTTGCCCACGGACTCACTCACGCAATCACCCTTATCAAAATCACCCTTATCAAAATCACAACACGTTTACTGAACAAATCTTTGCGTCAATCACTTCACTGGAGCCACTCCACACATCAACTGGCACAAGGGGAAGGTGCCAAACTCAGTAATCAAGCGTCGCGCAAAATTCCAAGTGCGCGGGTGAGATCTTCGCTGTATTCACTTTTCAATTCAACTCGTTCCCCAGTTCGCGGGTGGTCAAAGCTGAGTTCGACCGCGTGTAACCACTGACGATCCAGCCCTAGTCGAGCCGCTAAAACCGGATCTCCACCGTACATGGTGTCACCGGCGATTGGGTGACGCATCGCGGACATGTGGACCCGAATTTGGTGGGTCCTGCCCGTTTCCAGGAGTACTTGCACCAATGAAGCGTGACGGAAAGCTTCCAGGGTCTCAAAGTGGGTAATACTCGGCTTCCCATCCTTTGTGACCGCGTATTTGTACTCATGCCCCGGATGGCGTCCAATAGCCGCATCAACGGTTCCCACGAGTGGATCGAGTAGGCCTTGAACAACAGCGTGATAGACCTTATGTACTTCCCTGTTTCGAAACAGGTTCTTCATCCGGGAGTAGGAAACTTCATTTTTCGCAACGGCCATAAGGCCCGACGTTCCTGCATCCAGTCGATGCACGATTCCTTCGCGCTCAGGGGCTCCGGAGGTACTGATGGTGTACCCGGCGGCGGCCAATCCCCCAATGACCGTTGGTCCTGGCCAGCCACGGCTGGGGTGCGCCGCAACTCCGGCGGGCTTATCAACAACGACTAGGTCTGAGTCGTCATAGACAATCGTCATTCCTGGTACCGGTTCAGCAATAATTTCAATTGTCTCTTTTGTGGGTGCCGCATCCAAATCGACATCAATGCGTTGGCCTTCAACGACACGATCACTTTTCGCTAACGGCCGATCAGATAACCGGATGGCTCCTGCCTCAATGAGCGCGACGGAAGCGGAACGGCTGAGGCCAAGGAGTCTAGTGAGCGCAATATCAATTCGCTCCCCTGCTAATCCCTCGGGAATAGTGAACTCACGGATCACGAGTCCACCCTGTCGGGCGCGCTTAGGACCACAGGCTTTCCATCAATGGGTATTCCACGAAGCAGCAGGATCGCAATTCCTATTCCAGAAATCACAATTGACATGTCAGCAATGTTGAATATTGCCCAGTATGGCAACTGGATGAAGTCAACCACGAAACCTTGGAATGGTCCTGGCGCCCGAAACATTCGGTCAATCAAGTTACCTAATGAGCCACCGAGTAGTCCGCCAAGAGCCAGCGCCCAAGGTAGACTTGCGAGCCTGCGAGCGTATCGAAAGATGACAAAGACTACGACAAACGCGACCAACGTGAAGAGCCACGTGACTCCGGAACCAATCGAGAAAGCGGCGCCTGTGTTTTCAGCATAAGTGAATTTCACAAAGCCACCCAAGAACTCAATGGGTCCTTCGCCCGAAGTCCTGCGCGGGAGTAAATACTCCTGAGCCAGGAACTTGGTCAATTGGTCAATACCAATGATGAGGAACGCGGTTACACCAAAAACAGTTAGGTCACGCCGATTGCTGTGCCGTTGAACACCATTCGCGACAGCACTAGGTTCGGACATGAAGTCAGTCTACGCGAGGACAACCCAGTACTCGCTCGTGCTCTGGCACCGACCTGTTTAACCGACCTGATTAAATGCGTTCCTCAGCAACCTTGCATGGCATGCACAAAGTTGCCCGGGGGAAAGCCTGCAGACGCAACTTGCCAATTCCCTTCCCACAAGTGATACAGACACCGTACGTGCGATCATCGATGCGAGCCAGCGCCTGTCGAACCTGATCGAGCATGTCCCGAGCGTTATTTGCTAGTGACATTTCGTGCTCACGCTCGAAGGTCTTACTTCCCGCATCCGCTTGGTCATCGCCTGCCCCGTCACCGGAATCGCGGATGAGGTCCGCGAGTCCTTGCTCGGTCATGGCGATCTCTTCCAATAAGCGAGTTTCGTCTTCATCGAGGGCCTTGCGAACCCTGTTTAGCTCAACTTTGGTCCATGGGCTTTCGTCCTCGCGCACAACGATCTTTGGAGTTTTTGTTGAGGGTCGCGGTGAAATCACCTTGACTATCCCTGCAGCTTTCTTACCCTTCGCGGGTGGAGTAGTCACCGGGACCAACTTCTCAAAAACAGTTTTCACCACCGGCTCGGGCTCTACAACTACCACTTCTACTTCGGACGTGGTCTCCTTTTTTGCGGTCGCTTTCTTTGCGGATCCCTTTTGTTCAAGATCGATCGACGCTATTTTCTTTACGGGTGAAGATTTCTTTGCGGGTGAAGATTTCTTTGCGGGTGGAATAGAAACGACCTTCTTTAGGGGCTTGACCGTCGCAGCCTTTTTAGCAGGTGCCTTCTTGGCCACGGACTTTTTCGCAGGTGCCTTTTTAGCAGGTGCCTTCTTGGCCACGGACTTTTTCGCGGCACCTTTTTTAGCGGGAGCCTTTTTTGCAGGAGCCTTGGCCGAGGGAGCCCTTTTTGCGGCGACCTTTTTTGACTGTACTTTTTTCGCGCCCAAAATCGCCGCCCCCTTATAAATCACTAGACTTCCGTGGTTGCCCTCATGTGCATATGTGAAAGTGCGCCGGGCGACGCACGTGCGTATGGTATTGCCCGAGCGCTAAAGTTACCCACTGCCCCGGACTTAGACAAGCACCTTGACGAACATTTATGAAATTCGACTTTTTCAGAGAAGAGCACACCAGTATGTACAAAGTGGTCCCACCCACGGTGAACCTTCGTGATCTGGAACACGAAGTACTCGCCTTGTGGCAAGCCGAGGGTACTTTCGCGGCCTCGATGGCCCAGAGCCAGGGACGCCCCACTTGGACGTTTTACGAGGGGCCACCTACCGCAAATGGCGCTCCTGGCACCCACCACATTGAGGCCCGAGCCTTTAAGGACATTTTCCCTCGCTACCGGACGATGAAGGGCTATCACGTAGTCCGCCAAGCTGGTTGGGACTGCCACGGGCTTCCCGTTGAACTCGCAGTCGAGAAGGAGCTTGGGTTTTCCGGCAAAAAGGATATTGAAAACTACGGCGTGGCCGAATTCAATGCGAAATGCCGCGAATCAGTCGTTCGTCACGTTGATGCCTTTACCGAACTCACTACCCGGATGGGATATTGGGTTGACATGGACCGTGCCTATTGGACCATGGATTCAAATTACATCCAAAGTGTGTGGTGGTCACTGAAACAAATATTCAATGCTGGACTTCTCGTTCAAGACCACCGAGTATCCCCATATTGTCCGCGCTGCGGAACCGGGTTGAGCGACCACGAATTGGCCCAAGGCTATGAAGATGTGAGCGACCCATCAGTTTATGTTCGGTTCCCGGTGAAGCTGGGCGCGCTCGCCGAAAAATACTCGGATCTATCCCTCCTCGTGTGGACTACGACCCCGTGGACATTGGTGTCCAATACGGCCGTAGCGGTCAAGCCAACAGCAATCTATTGCGTTCTCGCGAGCGCGGATCAGCACTACATCGTTGCTCAGGATCTGGTTGAGCACTTATTCGGATCTCCAATTGATGAAGATGGCTCGGTACGTTATCAAGTCAAGGAAACTTTTCCCGGTTCACAATTAGAACACTTGGCATATGAGCGACCATTTGATTTAATCGATATTCCTGACTCTCACTTCGTCATTCTTGCTGACTACGTCACGACCGGAGACGGCACCGGATTAGTGCATCAGGCTCCAGCTTTTGGCGCTGACGACTTGATTAGTTGTCGCGCTTATGGATTACCCGTTGTCAACCCAATTGCAGCCGATGGAACCTTCGTGCCAGAGACGCCTCTTGTAGGTGGCCAATTCTTTAAGAAAGCTGATGCAGCGCTCACCGTCAACTTGCGTGAGCGTGGACTTCTCTTTCGCGAGGAATCTTATGAGCATTCGTATCCGCACTGCTGGAGATGCCACACTCCGCTTATTTACTACGCACAACCCTCGTGGTACATAAAGACGACCATGATCAAAGACCGACTCATGGCCGAAAATGAGAAGACTCACTGGCACCCCGACACGATTAAATGGGGCCGGTACGGCGATTGGCTCACCAACAATGTCGACTGGGCACTTTCCCGCAACCGATACTGGGGCACCCCCCTCCCCATTTGGCGCTGCGAGAACGAACATTTAACCGTTGTTGAATCCCTCGCTGAATTGGGCGATCTTGCCGGGCAAGAAATCGCAGACCTTGACCCGCATCGCCCCTACATCGACGACATAACAATTCCTTGCCCGCACTGTGATACGACCGCGGTTCGAGTCCCCGAAGTCATTGACTGCTGGTATGACTCAGGAGCAATGCCATTTGCTGCCCAGTGGTACCCGCAACATAATAAAGAAAATTTCGCCGCTCAGTATCCGGCTGATTTCGTTTGTGAGGCCATCGACCAAACCCGCGGTTGGTTTTACACCCTGATGGCAATCGGAACATTGGTATTTGACGAATCTTCATATAAAAACGTCGTATGTCTCGGCCATATTCTTGATGAAGATGGCCGCAAGATGAGCAAGCACCTAGGTAACGTTCTTGAGCCTATCCCCCTCATGGACCAGCACGGAGCCGATGCAGTGCGCTGGTTCATGCTCGCAAGCGGTTCTCCGTGGCAGTCGCGCCGTGTTGGGCACACCGCGATTGCTGACATTGTGCGCAAGAATTTACTCACCTACTGGAATACGGTTTCCTTCCTATCTCTATATGCGCGAAGCGCTCCATGGTCACCGGCCGACGGAGCGCCGCCAGTTGACCAACGACCCATCATGGATCGTTGGCTATTGACGCAAGCCCACTCACTGAGTTCGCAGGTTGACCGTGCACTTGAAAATTTTGATACCCAACTCGGCGGCCGCCTCATAACGGAATTTATCGATGATCTTTCCAACTGGTACGTACGCAGAACTCGTCGACGTTTCTGGGAGGGAGAACCAGCTGCTCTCGCAACATTGCATGAGGCTCTTAAAATTGTCACCCTGTGCATGGCTCCCTACACACCATTTATCACCGAACGGGTATGGCAGGATCTTTTCCGCGAAACTCAGCCAAATCTGCCGAAATCGGTTCACCTTGCAGATTGGCCTAGCGAGTTACAGCCTGATTCCCAATTACAGGACCACATGGAACTTGCTCGCCGGGTTACCGAACTCGGACGCTCAGCACGCGCAACCAGTTCAGTGAAAACCCGGCAGCCACTGGGCCGCGCACTCATTAGTGCGCCCGGTTGGAGTGAGCTCTCCGCTGAACTAGTCGCCGAAGTGGCTGAGGAACTTAACGTTCGAGAGTTACTCACCCTTGACGTCTCCGACAGTGATCTTGTCAATATTTCACTCAAGCCCAACTTCCGAACCCTTGGTGCCCGATTTGGCAAACAGACTCCATTGGTGGCAGAACATTTATCACGGCAGGATCCAACCCAATTGGTTAATGCATTGCGAGATAACGGAAAAGTTGACTACGAAATTGACGGAGTTGATGGAACTTCAACTATTGAACTATCTGACCTCGTGATCACGGAAACACCCGTCGAAGGTTGGGCTGTTGCTGCCGATGCCGGTGAAAGCTTTGCGCTTGACTTAGAGATAACCCACGAACTTGCCCTCGCCGGCATAGCACGCGATATCGTGCGATTGCTCCAAGAGGGACGAAAAAATGCTGGCTTAGAAATCAGCGATCGCATAAATGTTACGTGGAATTCAGACAACCCGGACGTTGTTGAAACCCTGAGTATTCACGGAGGCGAGATCTCCAATGAGGTACTTGCGTTGAGCTTGAAAAAGGTGGCTGAACCCGTCACCGGATTTGTCATCGGCGGGACTGAAAGTGAAATCGATGCACACTTTGGACTAGAGAAAGTTTAAAGGCCTCGAAAAATCCCGATCAGAATTTGAAGACCAATCAGAAGGATTAAAAACCCCAGATCCAGAGACACCTGACCCAATCGTAACGGTGGGATAAACCGCCGAATCAGTTTCAATGGGGGCTCGGTGAGGGTATAAATACCTTCAACGATGATCAGGATGAAGCCGGATGGACGCCAGTCGCGAGCAAAAACCTGGACAAAGTCAAATATCAAGCGGCCAATGAGAACAAGTAGGTAAAGGAAAAGGATATTGGCGATCCATGCGCCGACCGTATTCACTAGGCCAACATACCCGAGTTAACTTTGATTGTAGAAACCGTCTTGGGCAACTTGCGCCCGCGCTTGGTCTCCCACATCAACGTTCACTGGCGAAAGCAAGAAGACCTTATTGGTCACCCGCTCAATACTGCCACGGCAACCAAAAACTAGCCCTGCAGCGAAGTCAATAATCCTCTTTGCGTCACTGTCGTCAAGGTCACCCAGATTCATGATCACCGGGATTCCCTCGCGGTACTCTTCACCAATTCGACGCGCGTCATTGTATGAACGTGGGTGGATCGATTCGATGCGACCGAATTCAAAATTTCGCTGCGGCTGGGAGGACGCTACAACATTGCGACTGGGCAGTTCTTCATCGCGACGGATAGTCCTGACACCTCTGGGCTCACGAGTCCGCGTCGCTTGTGAATTGGATGACGATTCGTAACCGTATTCATCAGCGAACCCACGGGATGAGCTGGCCCGATTCGACGTTTGGACCCTAGATTCGTAGCGCTCGGGTGAATTTCGAGTACTTCGGGGATCGTCGTAGCCCCCATTCGAACTTTCATCAGAGTAGGAATCGTCTTCAACCAACCCGAGGTAGACGGCCATTCGGCGGATACCACTAGCCATTGTCTACCCTCCTAGCATCGAACACGAATGAAAAGTTAATGAACCCACAGCGCATAACCTAACTTTACTGCACACATTACCTCTGGCCGAGGATCGCGCTACCGAGGCGCACCTGTGTCGCCCCCGCCTGTATCGCCTCCTCCAGGTCTGCTGACATCCCCGCTGAAATTACGGTTGCCTGCGGGTGGGATGCTGTTATAGCGGCTGAGACATCGGCCAGTTGCTCAAAAGCCGCCGTTATGTCGACCCCGAGGTCAGGATGCGGCCCAACACCCATAACTCCTCCTAATTTCAGGTGCGGAGCTTTCTCCAATTCTTCAAGAAATCCAGGAACGGCATCTTGATTTAGCCCACCGCGATGTGGTGCGTCCAAAGGATCCAAGTTGATCTGAATCAGAACTTGAATAGTCCGATTAGCCATCGCGGCTGCCCTCTCCAAAGGCGCAATCAGGTCAATCCGATCCAAAGACTCAACGACGTCGGCCCAGCGGGCAATAGAGTTGAGCTTGTTACTTTGTAGTTGACCAATCATGTGCCACTGAATAGAACGAGCACTGTCGCACTCCACAGCTTTGCGCTTGGCCTCTTGATCGCGATTCTCCCCAAAATTTTTCTGCCCGAGCTCGTCGAGGATTTCAACATCGGTAGCCGGGTACGTTTTTGATACCACCAATAGATCAACAGATCTACCCCCGCTCGCGGCATCGATCCGTGCGCGAGCAGCTTCCATATTGCGCTTAAGTTCATCGCGACGCGCCATCAAATTTTCCATTATGACCGCTCCCGACTCTCGTGCATTGCAATGATTATTCCTTGACGCCCAGTCCTTCCATCATTTTTGCGATACGAAAAGAGGGTTTCCGGATTCTCAAAAGTGCAGCCTCCAATTACTTGCGAGCCAACGCGCTCACGCGTCAGCTCGGATAACACTCCTGCGCGGACATCTATCCCACCCGCAATGCCCAGCGCGGCCTCCGAAACATCTGCGGGAGTGGAAGTCCTGACCAATTCCCGACGATCCGGTGAAACCAAATAGCACGAGCCACAGATTGCCGGCCCAACTATGGATTGGATTTCATTCGCTCCACGCAGCCGAAGTTCAGTAATGGTGGCAGTGACGACACCCGCTACCAAGCCTTTCCATCCACAATGGACGGCGCTAATTATCGGTTTCTCATGTCCTCGTGATCCATAAAGAATCAAAGGGACACAGTCCGCTCCCATGGCTACTAGCCCCATGCCGCACTCTTCAGTGACAAGTGAGTCCACGCCGATGACCATTCCTGGATGTGTAACCCGACCAATGCCATTTCCATGAATTGGCTGCATCAGGGCTAGCTCGCGTCCTTGGACCTGAACGAGTCCGCCTAACTCCTCGAGATTACGCGCCACGGCATCTGGGTCATCACCGACATGCTGGGCAATATTTGCCTGCGAGAATTCACCAACACTATGGCCGCCTAAACGACCAGTGACCGCCCAGAAAGCTGGACGGTCACCAGGTGCCACCGGTGCAATAACACCACTGGCAAGGGGAAGGATCATTTACTTCAAGAAATCGGGGATATCAAGATCATCGTCGGTGTCATCAAATGAAACCGCTCTGGGCTTGGTAACGCTCTGTCCGAAAACAGCAGCCTCAACTAGCACAGCCTCTTTTACCGCTACCTTTTTCGCAGGTGGCTCCCCGCCATCAAAGCCGGCTGCAATAACGGTCACTCGAACTTCATCGCCCAAAGTGTCGTCAATCACCGCACCAAAGATGATATTTGCATCAGGGTGTGCGGCGTCGGCCACGAGTCGGGCCGCTTCATTGATCTCGAAAAGTCCCAAATCGCTGCCACCTGATATCGACAAAAGCACGCCACGTGCACCGTCGATGCCAGCTTCGAGCAGTGGACTGGAAATCGCCTTTTCAGCTGCCTGAACAGCACGATCTTCACCGCGAGAGGAACCGATACCCATGAGTGCTGACCCGGCCGCATGCATGACGCTCTTGACGTCAGCGAAGTCAAGGTTAATGAGACCAGGAGTCGTTATGAGGTCGGTGATTCCGCTTACTCCCTGTAACAAGACGTGGTCTGCCTGGCGGAATGCATCAATGACTGAGATTTCACGGTCAGCAAGTGACAACAATCGATCATTGGGGATCACGATCAGCGTGTCGACCTCGGCACGCAATTCATCAACGCCTTGGTCGGCCTGTGACATGCGGCGGCGTCCCTCAAAACCAAATGGCCGGGTAACCACACCGATTGTCAACGCGCCAAGGGATCGCGCAACTTTGGCAACAACCGGTGCACCGCCGGTGCCGGTTCCGCCGCCCTCGCCTGCAGTGACAAAAACCATGTCAGCCCCGCGAAGCACCTCTTCGATCTCTTCCAGGTGGTCCTCGGCTGCTCTTTTCCCAACCTCGGGATTTGCGCCTGCGCCCAAACCTCGGGTGAGCTCGCGACCAATGTCAAGTTTCACGTCAGCATCGCTCATGAGCAGCGCTTGTGCGTCTGTGTTGATAGCGATGAACTCGACCCCTTTGAGGCCGACTTCAATCATTCGGTTGACAGCGTTAACACCGCCGCCACCAATACCAACAACTTTGATAACTGCCAAGTAATTCTGTGGAGCCGCCACGGCCGCTCTCCTTTTCCGTTCGTGTCGATGAAAGGGGGTCCATCGAACTCTTTAGCCACAAACCCTCAACCTCTACCAGAGGCTAAGCAAATGGTCCGCTTGTGGCCGCGCGGACCTTAGACGGTCCAGATACCAAAGCGCAAGTCAGAAAGCCACATTTTTCAGAAATATTTAACATTTTTTCCACCAAGGGTTGATTCAGGTCCGAGGTTTAGCGCTTCTTGGGTCCCTTTTCATCCGTTGTGGTGGGCAATTCCGGCGCGCTGACGTCGTAAATTTGGGCCCGGAGAGATAGCAACGCCTCGAGAACGGCCGCCTTGAACTCAGGCTCGTCAGCACTGCCCCACCGAACCACGGCCCCTGATTTCAGGTCCAGTTCCACACTGTCAATGGACTGCGCCCTGACCCGGACTACTTTTTGGGCCAGGCTCTTCGGCAATTGGGACACAACCTCAACCGCTGACACAAGTGGGGGCCCGGTAGCTTCAATCAGTGGCAAGCCGTCCAAATTCGGTGAGGCAAAAACTATTCCTTGGGCATCAACTCCCTGACTCTGACCCTGGCCTGCGACCCGAGCAAGTGGAATCCGCGGGACCAATGCCACAACAACCTCGTTGGGCCAGCCTCGACGCACCTCAACGGATGAAACCCATGGAAGATTTACAATCGCTTGGGCCGAAGTGTCGGTATCGAGTCGGGCGATCGGTTGATTAAGTGGGATATTCGCTTTTTCCTGCACCTGTGCAACTTGATCCGCTGACAGGGTCACGCCAGTTGAGGCAATAACCTGAACTTCCTTCACAGCGAATACCGAGGAAAACCACACCAACCAAATAAGGAAACCTGCGAATATCACGATGACGGAAACCACAAACAACCAGATTTTTTTCCTCAGCCGGTTCGCACGATAAGCGGTGAAATCCTGAGTAGGTTGATCAGTCATGTCCGCGGCCTGGTTCGCGTTCTTGCAGCCTCTCAACAACTTCGATGGCGATCAAACCAATGTCTCCTGCGCCCAAAGTCATAATGATGTCACCGCTGCAGGCACCTCGAATCAGGTCTTGGGCAACGGCAGACCAGGACGGTTCAAAAATTACGCAATCCGCGGCTAGCGGGACATTCGCAGCCATTGTTTGACCGCTAGCCCCCGGGATGGGCTCCTCACCCGGTGCAAATACTTCAAGTACAACAACCTTGTCGGCTAAACCAAGCGCTGCACCAAACTCCTTTGAAAACAAAGCTGTCCGGTAATAGTGGTGTGCCTGGAATGCCACAATTAGTTGGCCTTGCCCTAATAGTTCGCGCGCTGCACGAAGGGTGGCGGTGATCTCAGTGGGATGGTGAGCGTAATCGTCATATACGCGGATGCCACCCGCTTCACCTTTGAAATCGAAACGGCGTCGAGTGCCGCTGAATTTTCTCAAGCCCCCAATAGCCTGTTGGGCGGTGTATCCCATTCCGATCATGGCTACCAGGGCTGCTTGCGCGTTTAAAGCGTTGTGATGTCCAAATACCTGGAGTTGTACCTGGCCCAATCGCACGCCTTGATGCGCCGTATCAAACCTCCACCCCTGCGAAGAAGGCTGGACGTCCACCATATGAAAATCCGCGTCAGGGGACTCGCCGTAGCTGCGAATGTCGACTCCTGCGGCTCGCGCCGCAACAATGAGTCGAGCGGCTCCCGGGTCATCAATGCACACGACCAGAAATCCATCACGCTGCTTTACCCCCAAAGCGAAGTCAAGAAATGCTTGCTCAATAGCCTCAAAAGTCCCCCAATAATCCAGGTGGTCTGCCTCAATATTTGTCACTATGGCAATACTCGGATTCAGTTGAAGAAATGCTCCATCACTCTCGTCGGCTTCAGCGATAAAAAGACTGCCGGTACCTAGATGCGCATTTGCGCCACTTTCATTGAGCTCACTTCCAATGGCGAAAGATGGATCAGCTCCCGCATGCTGGAGTGCAACGGTGAGCATTGATGTAGTCGTCGTCTTACCATGAGTACCCGCTACTGCGACACCCGTGAATCCGCTCATGATTGCGGTTAAGGCCTCTGCGCGGTTCATCACGCGTTTACCCAGACGGGACGCCTCGAGGCGTTCGGGATTCTTTGCTGGGATCGCTGTGGAGAGAATAAGGGTGTCGATCTCACCCACGTGAGCGGGATCATGACCGATCACGGTGTCGATTCCCACTGCGCTGAGTGCCGCAAGTCTGCGAGAGTCCTTCGCATCACAGCCGGTGACGTGCACACCACGTGAGGCCAAGATTCGTGCGATCCCGGACATCCCTGCGCCACCAATGCCTACGACGTGTACCCGACCCAAATCCTGCAAAGTCACCTTCGCTAACTCCTTTTCAACGCGAGCGCCATGTTCATGAACACGATAACCCCCACCGCGCCAATTCTTTAGCAGCATTTAGTGAGTCCCCAACATTGAATGCAGCGTGCATCCGCTCGAGTTCCGCCGTATTGAGGACCAGGGGCAGTAATTCACTCACGATGACCTCGCGCGTGAACACGGAGTTCTCAAATATGCGTGCCGCCCCACTGTCAATTAAATTGCGAGCATTCCGCTTTTGCTCACCGTTTCCAATCGGAAGCGGAACAAAGACTGCGGGAATACCCACAGCCGAAATCTCAGCTACGGTCATGGCGCCGGCACGTGCGATAACCAAGTCAGCAGCGCTATAGGCCAAGTCCATGCGATGAATGAATGGGACAGGGATGTAGCACGCACCAGAAGAGTCTGTGATTTCACTCCCCGGTTGAAAGTTTGCACCTCCCACCGAGTGAATGACGTTCACGCCAGCACTCAGTAACTCGGGTAAGGCCGCGACACATGCGGAATTTAGGGATTGTGCGCCTTGGGAACCACCAAAAACGAGAAGAACAGGGCCGGTTTGCGGAAGGCTGAAAAACTCGCGAGCCTCAATTCGGCTTCGAAGCCGGTCAAGCTCAACAATATCCCGACTCAGGGGCATGCCGATTACCCGAGCTCCAGGGATGACGCCGTCAAACATGGATGCAACATTGGATGTGATCCGTGACCCCAATCTATTTGCCAAGCCAGCGGTTGAATTTGCTTCATGGACAATCACGCACAGTCCCAAACTCTTTGCGGCCAAATACGCCGGAGCACTGGCGTATCCACCAAACCCGATAACAACATCCGTCTTGTTTTTCTTCATAAACGTACGAGCCAGATGAATGGACTTGAGAAATTTTGGGGGAAATGCGATTGCCTGCACGTCAAATTTCCGGGGAAAGGGAGCAGACGGCAATAACTCAAGTGCAAGTCCAGTCGGGGGAACCAAAGTTGTATCCAAACCACGATCCGTCCCCATAATCGTGACTTCGGCACCGGGATCGAGTTCCAGAATGGCTCGGGCAGTATTAATGGCTGGATAAACGTGACCGGCGCTTCCACCGGCGGCGAGGACGAATTTCATTGCACGTTTCCCTGGTAACACTCGAGGTTAGCGTCGACGCATAGCGGAAGCTGTTTGCCTTCGTCGAATAATGCGGCGTGCCCCGGGTTCATTCCGAGCACACGCCAGCAGCATCCCTATGGCGAACAATGTGGGGACCAATGAAGACCCTCCATACGAAACGAGCGGGAGAGGAACTCCTGTTACGGGTAATAGCCCAAGTACAGCACCGATATTAATTACAGCTTGAACAACGATCCACGACCCGACGCCGGCAGCGGCTAAACGAACAAATGGTTCCTGTGAATTCTTGCTCAACCGAAAAATAGAGAAGGCCAGAATCCCGAATAGCAACAGGACTGCGGAAGTTCCCACTAAACCCAATTCTTCCCCAATCACAGGGAAAATAAAGTCAGTATGCGCCTCGGGAAGTGAGCCCCATTTCTCACGACTGCCGCCCAGTCCTACTCCCCAAATTCCACCCGTTCCCAATGCGTATTGACCCTGAGCGACCTGCCAGCCAAACCCGAGGCGATCTGAATCCGGATTGAGCCAGTTAGTAATGCGTTCCATGCGATAAGGCGCCGCAAGAGTCAACATCCACACGAAAAAGAGACCGAAACCACCAAAGAGTGCAAAAAGGCGAATCGGAATTCCTGCAGCAAAAAGAATTCCGCACAGGATCGCACCGAGCATCAACGTATTTCCAAAGTCACCTTCGAGCAAAACTAAGATCATCATGATTCCGGCTACCGGAAGAATGGGGACCAAAATATTCCTCCAAGTGGGAATATGGCGATCCTTTCTCGTCAAGACTTCTGCGCCCCAAATAACGAGAGCGAGCTTGGCAAATTCACTGGGCTGTAACTTAAATGGACCAATGATTTCAATCCAGTTCCGTTGGCCAGCAACTTCATCGCCAATAAAGAGCACCAAAACAAGGAGCACGAACGCACCCGCGAGAAATATCCAAGCGGTCTTGCGCCAAAATTGAATTGACGAACGAGCGGCGAAAATTAAGGCAATGACGCCAGCGACAGCAAAGAGCGTCTGCCGCTGGGCAAGTGTGTAGGCCGACCCAAATATGCGAACACTTTCCACCGATGAGGCAGACAGCACCATGACCAACCCGAGCCCCAATAGTAAAAGCGTTGACCCCATGATTAGGTAGTACGTGCTCAGTGGGTGATCTGCCAACAAGGACAATCGGGATCCTTTGTAGGCATCACTGATCTTGTTAATCCGCTCGGACACGGGTTGAGTGCGCAGTGACATTAGCGGCCCAATTCATTCAATACCGCGCTGGCAAACATGTCACCGCGTTCGGAATAGTTGGTAAACATGTCCCATGAAGCGCAGCCGGGTGCCAGCAAGACCGTGTCACCGCTGACGGCTCGTTCGTGGGCGATCTGCACCGCCTGCGTCATGGCACTAGTCTCTCGAGTGACCAGTGTGATTACTGGGACATTTGGGGCGTGTCGAGTGAGGGCATCGGCGATCACTGGAGCGTCAGTTCCCAGCAGAATTGCCAATTTAATCCGGTCTGCATGAGCCAACACCAGGTCATCAAAATCCTGCCCTTTAGCCAATCCTCCAGCTATCCAAATAACCGAAGGGTAAGACGACAAGGATTTGTGGGCCGCATGCGCATTTGTCGCTTTTGAGTCATCAATATAGGTGACCCCCCGAGCGCTAGAAACCAACGCATTTCGATGTGGTGCGGGGCTAAAGTCACGAAGGCCATCACGCACCGCTTTCGGCGATACACGATTCTCCTCCCCCGCATTCATGGCACCAAAAGCACGAGCAAGAGCCGCGGCAGCGAGTGCATTCTCCGTGTTGTGTTCACCCGAAGGATGGACATCACTCACGAGTGCCAATTCTTGGGCGTAATCCCGGCGATTGGAAATAAATGCACGGTCAACGAGGGCGCCGTCAACCACGCCCAACTCGCTCAACCCGGGAATTCCTCGAGTAAAGCCCACCGCGCGGCAGCCCTCTACTACATCGGCTGCTTCGACCATGGACAACGTTGCATCCTCATGGCCGTTGTACACGGCTGCAAATTGAGTTCGCTCATAAATGCGAGCTTTTGCTTGTGCATATTGATTGAAATTTCCAAAATGATCAATGTGATCCGATGCAATATTTAGACAAACCGACGCCCATGGGCTCATGGTGTGCACAAATGGCAACTGAGGGGCACCCACCTCCACCGCAATCACATCTAGCTCGTCATGCATAACGACACCTACAAGGGAGTGACCAATGTTTCCAGCTGCCTCCGTACGTAGCCCAGTAGATCGCAAAATAGATTCCAGCATAAGTGTTGTCGTGGTCTTGCCATTTGTACCGGTGACGCACAGCCATTCCGCGCCACCAATTTTCGGCCGAATCCGCCACGCCAATTCGAGTTCACCCCAGATGGGAATTCCATTTAGATCCGCCTGTTTATGAAAGTGGTGTTGGGGAGGCAATCCCGGGGATGTCACCACCAGGTCAAAACTCTCTTCGGGCAGTTCGCTGGCATTTAAGAAAACCGACGCACCCAGGGAACCGAGAATATTGGCGCGTTCACTAACTGCATCATTTGATGAGGAGTCAACAATGCTTACCTGTGATCCCAGTTGCATGAGGGCGTCCGCCGCTGCAAATCCGGCGATGCCCAGGCCTAAAACGCCAACGCGAAGTGATGACCAGTCAGCGTCACGGGAAGTCAGCTCATCAAGATTACGCATTAGGCCCTAACCCACTCTGCGTAGAAAATAGTCAGACCCGCACCAATACACAGACCCTGGATGATCCAGAACCTCACAACTATCTGGATCTCAGGCCACCCCAGCATCTCGAAGTGATGGTGAAGGGGTGCCATCCGAAAAATTCTTTTGCCCGTTAATTTATAAGATCCGACTTGTCCAATCACAGATAAAGTTGTGATGAGGAAAAGGCCTGCAAGGAGCGGCAACAGAAGTTCTGTGCGAGTGAGCACCGCTAGGCCTGCGATTCCACCACCCAAAGCGAGTGAGCCCGTGTCTCCCATAAAGATTCGGGCGGGGGCAGTGTTGAACCACAAGAAACCAAAGCTTGCGCCAGCCGTAGCAGCCGCAACCATTGCTAAATCAAGTGGATTTTGAGTGTTGTAACAAAATTCAGTGACTTCAAACGCGCAATTTTGTCCATATTGCCAAATGGCGAGTAATACATAAGCCAAGAAACTCATGATCGCCGCACCTACAGCTAATCCGTCAAGGCCATCTGTGAGATTGACCCCATTGGTTGTTGCCGTCACAAGGAACCACACCCACAGCAGAAACAGTCCTAACGGCAGGATGATGTTCGTATCACGAACAAAAGAAATAGCCATTGAAGCCGCTGTGTTTCCCGCTGCATCGGGGAATTGAACGGATAAATACGCAAAAGAAAACGCTACAACCGCCTGGCCAATCAGCTTCGTCCTTGCCCTAAGTCCCGTACTTCTTTGCTTGAAAATCTTTAAATAGTCATCGGCAAAACCCACCAAGCCCAGCCCGACCATGAGGTAGAGAACAAGCAACGCTGAGATTGAAACCGGTCGCCAGGTGACTAAATGTGTGAGGAAGTACCCCCCAAGTACAGCTACGATTATGGCGATTCCACCCATTGATGGTGTGCCGCGCTTCCCTTCGTGCGCGGGATAAAGCCGGCCTTCCTGTGAAGCTCGAATCGCTTGGGAATAGCCGTGTTTGCGAAGCAGATTGATGAGCAGAGGTGTTCCAAGAAAAGAAATTAAAGTCGCTATCGCACCCGCAATAACGACTAGCCTCATGGAGTTCCCTGCTCTCGATCAGTCCCCAACTCAAAGTCCTCCATAACACTACTTAATGAAAGCTCCAGAACCTCGCTGGCCACACGGTCAAGGCCGATTGATCGCGATGCCTTTACCAATACGATGTCGCCCGGCTGCAACTCATTAGCCAATAACGTCATTACGCCGTCGATGTCGGAAACCCAGACCGACTCTTCACCCCAAGATCCTTCATTCGCAGCCGCCAGGTGCATTACTTTCGTGGCCGCGCCCACACAAACCAAACGAGATATATCGAGACGGACGGCTAATCTGCCGATCGCGTCGTGTGCATCAACGGAGTATTCACCTAATTCCCGCATCTCCCCAAGAATCGCCCATGTACGCCGCCGCGGACCGCGAGAGCCCAATTGAGCCAGGGTCTTGAGTGCTGCTCGCATCGATTCCGGATTGGCGTTGTAGGCGTCGTTGATAACGGTTAACCCATTTGTGGCCTCGGTTACTTCCATGCGCCACTTACTGACCACATTCACATTACTGAGTAGTTTGCAAGCAGTCTCAATCGGCACTCCCACACCAACACTTGCGCAAAGGGCCGCCAACGCGTTTGCGACATAGTGTTCACCAACTAATTTTACGTGGGTCATTTGTGAAACATCCTGGTATGTGACGAGAAATCGAGTTGTTCCATCAGGTTCAATGTTTATCTCGCTGGCGTAGAAGTCACTGCCTTGGGTCTCTCCAAATGTTAGCTGTGAGCATTTCAGTCCTTCGCTCATCCGCGCAACATATGGGTCATCTTGATTCAGGATAGCTAGTCCGGTAACGGGTAGGGAACGAACCAGCTCTGACTTCGCAACGGCGATATTCTCGATGCTGCCCAACATTTCAATATGTGCAGATCCGACGTTGAGCACAACACCAAGATCAGGTTCAGCGATTTCACACAGAGTGGCGATATGGTCCAGTCCACGCATGCCCATTTCAAGTACCAGAAATTCAGTCTGAGCATCAGCACTCAGGATAGTGAGTGGTAAACCTACCTCTGTGTTGAATGACCCAGGAGGGGAAACGCATCGGCCGTACTGGCCCAATATGCCAGCAATTAAGTCCTTCGTTGTAGTTTTCCCACTGGAACCCGTAATGCCGATGACCTTAGCCGTGAGTACATTAACGCGCACCCAATGAGCAATCTGACCTAGAGCAATCAAAGGGTCCAGAACATGAAGCAACGGTAGGCCTTCTGGGGGTGGCGCACTTGAGCCTGTTGCGACAATGGCTAAAGATGCTCCAGCCGCTTTAACATCCGCCAAAAAAATATGTCCATCAACTTTTTCACCGGCGAGCGCCACAAAAATCCCATTTTCAATAGGGCTTCGAGAATCAACGTAAAATCCGGGAACACTGAGGGCAAGTTCATGATCGCAGTTAGTGAGAGTTCCACCCGTGATTTCAATAAGTTGTTGTCCAGTGAAATCAATCATGATGACCCTCGTTCCTCAAAAGTTCGCGAACGATGTCGACATCACTAAATGCAATCGTTTGGCCCATGATCTCCTGACCTCGCTCGTGACCTTTGCCCAGAATAGCCACGACGTCGTGGCCATCGGCTAATTCCAGAGCCCGAGCAATCGCCTCACGCCTATCGCCTATTTCGATTAACTGCGATCGTGATGAACCTTCAACGCCCTGAATGATCTGTTTGCGAATCTGGGCTGGATCCTCCGAACGCGGATTGTCATCTGTGACAATCAAGATATCGGACAGGCTTGCTCCCACACGCCCCATGGACGAACGCTTACTCGCGTCTCGATCCCCACCAGCGCCTAAGACCGTAATGATTCGCCCACTGAATTCGTTATTCAGGCCGGTCAAAAACTCCTCAACAGACTCAGGTGAATGGGCGTAGTCAACAAAAAATGAAACATCACCACGTGTTCCGACCAACTCACCCCTACCCGGAACGGTTGCCCTGCATATTGCCTGGACTACATCACGGCCGCGGACACCCACGTGATCCAGAATTGACATTGCTAGCACGGCATTTAGGACGTTAATTTGTCCTGGCATGGCCATCGAGTCAAAACTGAATTCATCACGTGGCCCGTTGATTTTCCAGGAAGAATTTAATGGCGTAGAAATGCCACGGCTAATTTTCCAATTAGGCGTTCCCACCGTACCCACTGATTCATAGGGAATTGTGGCTTGTGCGCAGAGTTCAACACCCCACGGGCTATCCGTGCAAATGAGCGCAAATCGCCCAAATTTTGGTGTAAAAAGTTGCGCTTTAGCTGCAAAGTATTCAGACATTGAACCGTGGTAATCAAGATGATCATGTGAAAGGTTCGTGAAGGCAACGCAATCGAATTTCAATCCACTAACTCGATGCTCAGACAAGGCAATGCTGGAAACCTCCATTGCGATAATTTTCACTCCAGCAGCCTTCATTCGTGCAAGTGTGCGATAAAGGTCAGGAGCCTCAGGGGTTGTTCGCGTACTCGCCAATTCTTCATCATTAATCAATGTTGCGAGGGTGCCGACAAGTCCGGCACTCATACCAACGGCGCGCGCCGCCTGATAAATCATGCTGGTCGTGGTGCTTTTCCCATTGGTTCCCGTAACGCCGATCACGATTATGTCGGAAGTCGGATCCCCGTAAACCAATTTGCAGACCACACCAAGACAAACCCGTGGATCGCGCACCTCAATCACGGGAATCCCGAACGAGTTATCAAATTCTTTCATAAGTTGAATACCCACAGGATCGGTTAAAATTGCTGATGCTCCACGTTGAATTGCCTGCTCTATAAAGCGAGCTCCGTGAACATTTCGCCCGGGAAGCGCAGCAAATAAATCACCCTCTTGGGTTGCCGCGGAATCCAATGAAACACCAGTGACCACAACACTTGAATCCCCCGAGAATTGGCCACCGATAAGTGAAGCAATCTCGACAACCGAAGTCGAATTCACGTTAGCCCCCAAAAGTCAAGGCAAGTTTAGGTGCGTGTGAACCTGTAGGGGGGATCTCTAACGCGCCAAGTGCGTATTTGGCGACTTTTTTGAAGACCGGCCCACCTAGCTCACCACCGTAACGGCCATTTCGAGGTTGCGAGATAAACACCGCGACAACAAGTTGCGGGTCATCCGCCGGCACCATGCCAGCAAATGATGCAACAACTTGATCGCTGTATTCACCCGTCTGTTCGTCAATAACTTGGGCGGTGCCCGTCTTACCTCCAACGCGGTAGCCAGGAATTTTGGCATTTGTTGCTGTTCCACCTTCACCAACCACACTTTCCAGCATTGCCCTGACCTGAATCGCCGTCTCACGTGAAACCACACGTGTTGTGACTGGCGCCTCGAGTTCTTCATCACTGCCGTCTACATGAACGATTCTTTTGACTAGGGATGGCTCAACACGCAAGCCGTCATTTGCAATGGTTGAGAAAACGCTCGCTACCTGTACAGCATTGACGCTCAGACCCTGACCGAAGGCAATTGTAGGAAATGACGTTTGCGACCAGTCTTCGTAATCAGGAACAAAACCATTGGTTTCCCCCGGAAATCCCAGCCCGGTTGGCTGGCCTATCCCAAATTTCTTTAGATATTTGGAAAGCTTTTTCCCACCTATCCGTTCGGCAGCCAGAATCGTTCCGATATTACTGGACTTTGCCATCACGCCGCTGAGTGTCAAGTTGATGTTTCCATGCGGGATCGCATCATGGAATTTTTTGTCGCCTCGAGACAAGGAACCAGGGACTTTAATTGGTGTGTAAGGAGTTGCTGCGCCTTCATTTATGACGGCGGCCAGAGTCATAACTTTGCTTGTCGAACCCGGTTCAAATGCCGAAGTTAATGGTCTGTTGTTGAGGTTTTTCTGGGTACTTTGAGTCGGGAAATTGGGGTCAAAAGTGGGAGCGGTTGCCAAGGCTAAAATGTGTCCGCTTTGTGGGTCCATGACTACAACGGTTCCGTCAATTGCACCGGAATTCCGAACCGCCAATGCGATTTCCTTTTGGGCAAAATATTGAATGTCGCGATCAATTGTGAGCTCAATGTCAACGCCAGGTTGGGCATCTACCCGAACGGATGATCCGGTGGGGATTGCCCTACCCCCTGGTCCCCGTTCGTAGGTTGTTTCTCCCGGCGTACCGCTGAGTTGATCATTGAAGGCGTATTCGTACCCACCAAGACCATATCCTTGCGCGCCCACAAATCCAATGACGTTCGCAGCGAGTTCCCCGGCAGGGTAGATTCGTCGCGAAGTATTCTCACTGAATATTCCCGGCAAACGCAATGCCGAAATCTGTTCCCAAGTTTGTGGAGTAACTTCCTTCGCCAGATACATGAAGCGGCGGTCTCCCGTTAATCGATGTGCCAAAATATCGGCATCTGCTCCGAGAATTGGAGAAAGGGCCTGTGCCACCACAATCGGATCCGTGACCATTGTTTGATCAGCCGTTACATTCTTAGCTTCGACAGTTATGGCTAAGGGTTCACCCGATGAATCCAAAATCGACCCGCGTTCAGCCGGTAATTCAACGGTTTTCAGTCTTTGGTCCAGCGCCGCAGAAGCAAGCTTGCCGCCTTGAACAGCCTGTAAGTCAACAAGTCGGCCCGCAAAAATCATCAGAATCAGGGTTGATGCCACGATGAGAGCGGTTCCTCGCTTGCGGGTATTACCTAAGTCGATTCTGGCTGCACCGTAATCACTAAAGTTACGTCCAAAATCACTAAAGTTACGTCCATCCCTATTTGAGTTCATGGATGCGCAGCCATTAACTTCACGTACGACCTACTCCACCGCATTTGAATCAAGTGAGAGATCGTCGACTATCACCTGAGAGTTTATGAGTGTTGGCTCTGACCACTCACCCGGTGCCCTCTTGGAATCCGCTGCAGCTGGATCGTAGGTTTGCCCTAAGGCAGGTGGTAAACCTGAACTCGGAGGCGCTTCGACACCTTCACCTACCGTCGCATCTGCGGGTGTTGCCCGAGGCACTCCAGGTGCAGGTTTGGGCTTGCCCAAAATCTTTCCACTGGGGATTTGAATAAACGCAGGAGTAGAACTTGGAACCATTCCCAGTTCGCGTGCCTTTTCTTCCAAGACCGTGGGCGCCGCCAGGGCCGCAACGCTCTCGATCAGAGTCGCTTCCGCCCTACTAAGTTCGGACTGGGTGGATCTCAATTCACTCAAAGTGAATGCCCCTTGGGCCAACGTGGTGTTAATCAAGAGCATCCCGAAAAGGCCGACACCTAAAATACTGGCAAGCACAATTACGAACACACCTCTACTTGCCTTACGGACTCGCATCGGCGCAACCAAACGCAGGTTCTCACGAGTGCGTTTGCGCACTCCACGTGTCGCGTACTCAGTAACGGATTCGGTTGACTGATCGAGGGAATGATCGAGATGCGGTGCAGCGCTCATGCGGCGACTCCCTCTCGATTTTCGGAAAGGTCCTGAATCCGAATGCGCTCTGCAGCACGAAGTCGAACTGAAGCCGAGCGCGGGTTCTGCGCAATCTCCTGTTCGGTTGCTTTTTCTGAGCTGCGTGTCAAAAGCTTTAGCTCAGGCTTAGCCGCGTCTGGTATCACCGGTAAGTCATGTGGAACATTCGCCACGCTGCGCTGAGTGAACACCCGCTTGACAATTTTGTCTTCAAGAGACTGGTAGGACATTGCCACGATGCGACCACCCACTGTGAGTGAATCAATGGCGCGCGGGATCGCGTTCTCCAGAACGGCGAGTTCGGAATTCACTTCAATTCGTAGAGCCTGAAAAGTTCGCTTCGCAGGGTTGCCACCGGTGCGGCGAGCAGCAGCCGGGATCGCGTCTCTAATCAACTCAACGAGGCGAGCTGAATAATCAAAAGGCTCAAGCGTGCGTTCACGGACCACACGTTCCACGATTCGAGTTGCAAATTTTTCATCACCGAAACTACGTAAAATTCGTACTAGTTGCCCAGGCTCATAGGTGTTTAACACCTCGGCTGCAGTGATTCCGCAGGATTGATCCATCCGCATATCCAAAAAAGTGTCCACCGAATAAGAGAATCCGCGCTCAGGTTCATCGAGTTGCATGCTGGAAACTCCGAGGTCAAATAAAACTCCTTGCGCACCCGAAAAATTGTTATCGGCAAGCACTTCTGGAATTTGGTCGTAAACCGCATGAACAAGAACCACGCGCGATCCAAATGGTGCCAGTCTTTGAGTAGATAACTCAACGGCACTGAGATCCCGGTCTAGACCAATAACGGTGAGTTGTGGAAAAGTGTTAAGTGCCATCTCGCTGTGTCCACCGTGTCCCAAAGTTGCGTCAATGAGGACCGCATTGGGTTGATCCAGAGCTGGAGCCAACAACGCCAAAACCCGGTCCGCGAGGACCGGTATATGGCGGGGCGCTGTTGACATGTGGTTTATCCCCAGGTCCCTACGAGGATTGACAAAAGATAGACCAAGCTGCCAGTGGCAATTCCGGCTGCAACGACAGATGCTCCGGTGCGAACTCCACTAGGAATCAGGTCGGCCTGATTGTGGAGATATTCGTTGATTGTGCTCATTTTTTTTCCTTCCCTCGTGGAACACGATTCGCGGTCGGGTTCATTGCTTTTTTCTGAAGTGACGTGCTTGGCTCAATCAGGTCTCCGCCCGCTATCACCAACTCTCGCCAAAACCATGTTGCCTGTAGCGGGCCCTGACATCGGGGAAGTGATGTCAGGATCAAAGAGCGGGTGGAGACCTCATTGGCCAAACCGAATTAGAAGATTCCCGGAATTACCTCCTCACTCAAGGCGGAAAATCCAGCCTCTTGGCCCGAGAGGTATTCCTCCCACGCAGGGGCATTCCAAATTTCAAGGGTGCTGCCATTACCAACGACAACTACATCGCGATCGAGGTCCGCGTATGAGCGAAGCTCTGCGGGCACCATCACTCGACCTTGACGATCTGGGATTTCGTCGACCGCCCCCGAAAACAGGACTCGGAGATAGGCGCGGACACTGGAATCAGAACGCGAAGCCACACTTAGTCGCTCCGCATAGGTGGCGAACTCAGCGCTCGGCCACACCACGATCGATCTTTCTTGGCCGCGGGTGAAAACCAGTCCGGCTGCCAGGCCCTCCCGATATTTGGCCGGAAGCACCAAACGGCC
>JBIIOS010000032.1:0-16492 GCA_044336805.1 Candidatus Nanopelagicales bacterium | reverse complement strand
GCGTGGCTGCCATTGCCGCCGAGCTCAATGTCGTGGCCAAAGTGCTGGTTCGTGCAACCGTTGGTGTGGAAGCCCACACGCATGAATTTATTGCGACCGCACATGAGGATCAAAAATTTGGCCTTTCGGTACAGGAAGGTGACGTCGAGGAGGCTGTCCGTCGGATCACCAAGTTGCCGTCATTGCGCTTCA
This sequence comes from Candidatus Nanopelagicales bacterium, assembly GCA_044336805.1. GTDB lineage: Bacteria > Actinomycetota > Actinomycetes > S36-B12 > S36-B12 > UBA4592. The sequence continues at coordinate 16,300 of JBIIOS010000032.1, read as the reverse complement.
TGGGCCTGCATTCACATATTGGTTCACAAATTTTCGACTCTGCTGGATTCGAAGTTGCAGCGACCCGGGTAGTTGGCGTGGCATACAACATTTACGACACACAAGGAGTTGAATGCGAAGAATTCAATCTTGGTGGCGGCATGGGAATTGCTTACCTCCCAGAAGATGATCCACTGACCGTGCAAGTTATGGCGATGCAGATCAGGGAGATCGTTTATCGCGAGTGCGCCAAGGTTGGAATACCTGTTCCTGCATTGTGTTACGAACCTGGCAGAGCAATAGTTGGCAAAGCAGGAATCACTCTCTATGAAGTGGGAACGGTCAAGAAAGTCACACTCGATCATGGCGAGCGCGCCTATATCTCAGTCGATGGTGGAATGAGTGACAACATCCGAACATCGCTTTATGGAGCGCAGTACAGCGTTGCACTTGTATCGCGAAGTTCCACCTCAGAGCAGGTGCTGAGCCGAGTGGTAGGAAAACACTGTGAATCCGGGGATATTGTGGTGCGGGATGCCTGGTTGCCCTCAGACATCACACCCGGCGACCTCATTGCCGTTGCCGCTACGGGTGCCTATTGCCGCTCGATGGCTTCAAATTACAACCAGATGCCCCGTCCTGCTGTTGTTTCTGTCCGTGATGGTGAAAGTCAGTTGATTCTCCGTCGAGAGACATTTGAAGATCTCCTGGCTCTTGACCCTTTTGCCGGCTAGTGCGACCACGGCGATTCACTTTGACAGAATAAGACTGCTAGTCCCAAGAAAAGTAATTTGAGGAGATTCATGTCAGAGCGTGATAAGTCTGCTCCACCCATCCGAATTGCGATGTTGGGCGCGGGCACCGTTGGATCCTCAGTTGCTCGACTCCTCACCCGACATCAGCATGATCTTGCTCACCGCGTGGGTGCTGACCTCGAACTGATTTCTGTCGGCGTTAAGGACATCAATAAGCATCGTGAGGGGATTCCTCAGTCCATACTCACACAAGATCTCGATTCGGTGGCGCTCTGCGGAGCTGACATCGTGATCGAAGTGATGGGTGGAATAGAGCCTGCGCGTACTTTGATCCTTGCCGCTATGAAGGCTGGATCTAGTGTGATCACGGCGAATAAGGCGCTTATGGCGGAAGACGGAGCTGCCTTGTATGCGGCTGCGGAGGCATCCGGTGTCGACCTCTACTTTGAGGCGGCCGTTGCGGGAGCGATTCCACTCATTCGACCATTACGTGAATCCTTAGCCGGGGATCGCGTCACCAAAGTTATGGGAATTGTTAATGGCACCACCAATTTCATGCTGACAAAAATGGATGAGGAAGGTGCTGATTACGACGAGGTATTTGCCGAAGCTGCTGCCCTCGGTTACCTGGAGGCTGACCCCTCGCTTGATGTTGATGGAATCGATGCTGCTGCTAAGGCAGCGATCTTGGCTGAATTGGCGTTTCATACAAGGGTGACCTTGGCCGATGTCTATTGCGAAGGAATTGGATCCGTCACTAAAGCAGACATTACGGCCGCACGCGACATGGGATTTGTCATAAAACTCCTTGCTATTGCCGAGCTGATCTATACGGATGACCAAGAAGACGGCATCGTCGTTCGGGTGCATCCCGCAATGATTCCGCTGAATCACCCGTTAGCAAATGTTCGTGGTTCGTTCAATGCGGTCTTTGTTCACGCGGAAGCAGCCGGCGAAATGATGTTCTATGGCCGTGGGGCCGGCGGTGACCCCACCGCCAGTGCCGTTTTGGGGGACGTTGTTGCGGCTGCGCGACATCGAGTCCTAGGCGGGCGTGGCCCAGGAGAGAGCACCTATTCGGGACTAAAAGTCTTAGGCATTGGGCGGGCTGAAACGCGCTATTACGTTAACCTCGATGTACGGGATCGGCCGGGAGTTCTCGCCCAAATCGCTACGGCATTCGCGGTGAATGGGGTGAGTATTCAAGTGGTGCGTCAAGATGGACACGGGTCTGAGGCCGGGTTGATCGTACGGACACATAGGGGAAGTGAAGCTGCTCTGCGAGCTACGGTTGACCAGCTGGAATCAATGGATGAAGTTCGAAAAGTAGTTGGGGTAATGCGAGTAGAAGGTGAAGATTAAATGGCACACCAATGGCGCGGTGTAATCGCCGAGTACCGCGATCGCATGCCACTTGATGAATCTGCACCCATCGTGAGCCTGGGCGAAGGTGGCACGCCGCTGGTCTACGCCTGCACCATCAGTGAAATGGTGAGTGCATCCGTCTGGCTTAAATACGAGGGAGCTAACCCGACAGGTTCATTTAAGGATCGCGGGATGACCATGGCCATCTCCGATGCTGCATTCCACGGCGCGAAAGCTGTTATTTGCGCCTCGACGGGGAATACGTCAGCGAGTGCAGCTGCATACGCGGTGAAGGCGGGCTTGACCTGTGCCGTGCTCATCCCCAAAGGAAAAATTGCCATGGGCAAACTCGCCCAAGCGGTGGTACATGGTGCGATCCTGCTTCAAGTTGAAGGCAACTTTGATGACTGTTTGGTGCTCGCCCGTGAATTATCCGAGAATTACCCGATTGCACTGGTTAATAGTGTTAATCCCGTCCGGATCGAAGGCCAAAAATCTGCAGCATTTGAAATAGTGGATCGGCTGGGTCGTGCACCTGATATCTCCTGTATGCCCGTTGGTAACGCCGGAAATATCACGGCTTACTGGCGTGGGTACCAGGAATATCAGGCATCAGGTGTCTCCGATTCGTCCCCGGCTATGTGGGGATTCCAAGCAGCAGGAGCAGCGCCCCTCGTAATTGGAACCCCTGTCTCCAATCCTGAAACGATCGCGACTGCAATCCGAATTGGAAACCCGGCATCGTGGGATCAGGCAATTGCCGCGCGTGAAGAATCACGTGGACTCATTGACTCAGTAACCGATGAAGAAATCTTGGCTGCGTATCACTTACTCGCGGAAAAGGAAGGTTTGTTCTGTGAACCTTCAAGTGCATCTAGTGTTGCCGGGTTACTCAAAATGCATTCGGCAGGGAGAGTTCCGACCGATTCGGTTATCACCTGTACCTTGACGGGCAATGGACTTAAGGATCCACAATGGGCCCTTGACGGAGCCGCCGATCCTGTGGTCATCCCGGTTGATTCCGCACTCGCTGCGGCAAAGCTTGGCTTAATGTAATGAGCGCCGTGACTTTTGTCTCAGGTGCAGTCCGCATTGTGGTTCCGGCATCGAGCGCGAATTTGGGTCCAGGATTTGATTCAATGGGGCTCGCACTGGCTGTCCATGACGAACTCATCGCGATGGTGACCAATGATGTTGGCATCAAAGTAGACGTCGAGGGGGAGGGTGCTGGAAGCGTCTCAACCGATGAATCTAATCTCGTTGTGCGTGCTATGAACCGAGGATTCAAGGCCATGAATGCCGAACCTGCGGGATTCATCCTCAAATGTCGTAATGCCATACCGCATGGCCGAGGTTTGGGTTCGTCAGCGTCGGCAGTCATTGGTGGTTTAGCCATGGCGCGTTCACTGGTTGAGGGCGGCGAGAAACTTCTCTCTGATCAACAAATTCTTAATATTGCACTTGAGTTTGAAAATCACCCGGATAACTTGTCGGCGGCTCTCTACGGCGGATTCAATGTTTCTTGGCTTAACGGTGAAGAAAGTGCCGGTGCCGTGCAGCCGATTGTCCATCCTGATGTCGTGCCCATTGTGTTAATTCCACCGCATGAACTCGAGACAACCAGGGCAAGGGGGGTCTTGCCACAGCAGGTAGATCGCTCAGCCGCTTGTCACAATCTCTCGCGAACGGCCTTACTAGTTTATGCAATTTCGCACGACCCAAAACTTCTGTTGGAGGCAACTTCCGATCAGTTGCATCAGGATGCGCGAGCCCACGTCTATCCAGAGACGAGCATAATCATTTCGCAACTTCGGGCTAAAAACATTGCAGCGATGGCTTCAGGCGCCGGTCCTGCAGTATTGCTGCTCATTGACCGCAGTAATGTTCATGAACTGGAGGAGGCGCTCGCCGTGGTCCCTGCGGAGTGGACACGCGTTGCTGTTCCGATCGATTTTGACGGGGTTCGGGTACTGCCGCTCCCGGTGTAGGCCCATCCCAAGCCCAATGTTTTGCCTGTGTTACCCTTTGGAGGTCCACAGTCGTGGCGAGCTTCCTGAAAAGATCACATCCCCACGTGGATGAAGTTTTAACCGGAAGCGCGGTTTCACTTTTTATTGGGTATCTCACAAACGTATTCATGTTTGGCCCAGGGCAATTCTCGCCCATACACACAAAGGATTAATGAGTGTCAGAAACAACAGATTCAAAGCGTCGTTCAGATGGTCTCTCCGGAATGTTGTTGCCCGAGCTGAAGCAGCTCGCACAACAACTGGGTATTGCCGGATCGAGCGCAATGCGCAAGTCAGACCTCGTCTCAGCGATTGGTGATCGACAAAAGCAGGCAAGTGCCCGCCGAACGACTCCCAAAGTTACTCCCGAGAAGGCAGCTCCTGAGAAGGATCAAAAAGAGTCGGCTGCCCCATCACAGGTTGAGTCGGAGAATAACGACTCACGTGAGGATTCTCAGCAGGATCAGCGCGGGAACCGTAACAACAATCGTGATCGCAATTCCCGAAACAACAATAATCGCGATCGCAATAACAATGACCGGAATAATAATGACCGGAATAACAACGACCGGAATAATAACGATCGCAATAACAATGACCGGAATAATAACGATCGCAATTCCAATGACAACGATAATGATCGCAACAGCGGTTCCGATGATCGCAGTAGCCGCAGTCGCAACCGTAATCGCAGAGATCGCCGTGACCGACCAAATAATCGCCAAAGCGGTGGCCAAAACAACTTCAATGATTACGAGACTGAACTGACCGACGATGACGTCCTCGTTCCGGTCGCCGGCATCCTCGACGTTCTCGACAACTACGCATTTGTTCGCACGAGCGGCTACCTACCCGGCCCCAATGACGTTTATGTCTCGCTGTCATTCGTTCGCAAGTTGGGACTGCGAAAGGGAGACGCTGTCATCGGATCTGTTCGGCAACCGCGTGAAGGTGAGCGCCGAGAGAAGTTCAATCCGCTAGTGAAGGTTGATTCGGTTAACGGTTACGACCTGGAAACCATTAAGAACCGTCCTGAGTTCTCAAAGTTAACCCCCCTGTATCCGCAGGAACGACTCAAGTTGGAGACAACAAGTTCCAACCTGACCACTCGGGTTATTGACCTTGTTGCTCCTATCGGTAAGGGCCAGCGCGGGCTGATCGTTTCGCCACCAAAAGCCGGAAAGACCATGGTCCTCCAGGCAATTGCTAACGCGATCACGGTCAATGACCCCGACTGTCACCTAATGGTGGTTTTGGTGGACGAGCGCCCCGAGGAAGTCACCGACATGCAGCGAAGCGTCGAAGGTGAAGTCATCGCTTCGACGTTTGATCGGCCAGCCGAAGACCACACCATCATCGCCGAACTTGCAATTGAGCGAGCAAAGCGCCTGGTCGAGTCAGGCCAGGACGTCGTCGTGCTGTTGGACTCTATGACTCGATTGGGTCGGGCCTACAACTTGGCGGCCCCAGCCTCGGGTCGAATTCTTTCCGGTGGAGTGGACTCAACCGCTCTGTACCCACCCAAGAAATTCTTTGGTGCTGCTCGAAACATTGAAAATGGTGGTTCCCTGACTATTTTGGCGACAGCATTGGTCGAAACCGGATCTCGAATGGATGAAGTGATCTTCGAGGAGTTCAAGGGAACCGGCAATATGGAGCTAAAACTTGATCGTCGTCTTGCCGACAAGCGGATCTTCCCGGCCGTCGACGTTGATCCTTCCGGAACACGCAAGGAAGAATTGCTGCTTTCACCGGAGGAACTTAAAGTCGTTTGGACTCTGCGAAAGGTGTTGCACGCCCTTGATCCACAGCAATCGATTGAGTTGTTGCTCAATAAACTGCGGGTTACGGAGACCAACTTCGAATTCCTCAAGCAGGTTCAAAAGACCGCCCCGGCTGGGCCTGGGTCCAGCGATGACGATTAGGGGCAAGGGCTACTGAAATCCTAGAAACGAGATCGTGGCATACTAGGCGCGCTGGATCCGGTTCACGGAATTTCGTGTTTTATGAGTCTCCCTGCAAATGCAGGAGATCAAATTGGCAATTTCGACCCGGAAATCAATAGAGGAGTTATTCATGAAAGCTGGTATTCATCCAGATTACGTGGAGACGACGGTCACCTGCACCTGCGGTAGCACCTTCCAAACACGTAGCACGTCCAAAAGTGGCAGTATCCACGCCGATGTGTGCTCAAACTGTCACCCTTTCTACACAGGCAAGCAGAAGATTCTTGACACGGGTGGCCGGGTAGCGAGATTCCAAAACCGTTATGGGGTTCCACCTGTGCAGGACGAAAGCACCGAGTCTGCCTAACGACTTCCCGGGCGCCGGCCTGGGATCGGCCGCGTGTCTCCCCCGTCGCGCGGTCGATCCCAGACCGGCGCCCGTTTTTTAGGTCCACCGTTTAAATCGCAAACCAAAGCAGGTTGAGGAGTGAATCATGTTTGAATCATGTGCCCAGCTTGCAAGTGAACTCGACACGGTCGAGGCGGGCCTTGCTGACCCTGCTATTCACGCGGATCAAGCCCAGGCTCGCAAACTTGGTCGTCGCTACGCAGTACTTCGCCCCATAGTGGCCGCATACCGCGATTGGTTGGCAGTTTCCTCGGATCTTGAAACTGCTCAGGAACTCGCTGATCAAGATGAATCTTTCGCGGCCGAGGCAATTGCACTCTTACCGCGTCAGGCAATTCTTGCGGAGAAACTCACTCATCTGCTGCTGCCGCGGGACCCGATGGATGACAAAGACGTAATCGTTGAGATCAAGGCTGGTGAAGGTGGAGATGAATCAGCGCTTTTCGCCTCCGACCTAATGCGCATGTATCTTCGGTACGCCGAACGTCGCGGCTGGTCCACTGAGGTTCTCGATGCCGTTGAGTCAGATTTAGGCGGCTACAAAGACATCTCCATTGCGGTGAAGTCAAAGGTGCCCCCAGGCCCAGGCGAGGGTCCCTATGCTCGCTTGCGTTTTGAAGGGGGCGTCCATCGGGTTCAGAGAGTTCCGGTCACGGAGTCACAGGGACGAATCCACACTTCAGCGGCCGGTGTCATGGTTGCACCAGAAGCAGAAGACGTTGATGTGAGTATCGACCCCAATGATTTACGGATCGACGTTTTCAGATCTTCGGGACCCGGTGGGCAGAGCGTCAACACGACCGACTCGGCTGTTCGAATTACACATGTCCCAACGGGGGTTGTTGTCTCCTGCCAGAACGAAAAAAGTCAATTGCAAAACAGGGAACAAGCTATGCGAATTCTGCGTGCCAGACTCCTTGCGGTTGCTGAAGAATCTGCAGCAAAAGATGCATCGGACATTAGGCGATCACAGGTTCGAACGGTGGATCGCAGCGAAAGAATTCGAACGTACAACTTTCCCGAAAACCGACTCAACGATCATCGGGTTGGGTTTAAGTCACATAACTTAGATCAAATTCTTGACGGTGATTTGGACGCGGTCATTGAAGCTTGTGTGACCGCCGATCAACAGAGTCGGTTGGCAGAGCCTTCGGCGTGAGAACTATCCGCGACGTACTCTTTGACGCCCAACACCGACTTTCCAATGTTGGTATTGATTCTGCGGCAACAGAGTCGGCGGAGTTACTGGCCTTCGTACTTGGTGTTGCTCGAGGACGTATGTTCATGCAGGACGTTGTCGAGGAGGAAGACCGGATTTCGTTTGAAAGGCTGTTGGCAAAACGCCTAAACCGTATTCCACTTCAACACATCACGGGCAAGGCTGCTTTTCGGCGAATTGAACTTGAAGTAGGACCCGGCGTCTTCATTCCTAGGCCTGAAAGTGAATTGGTAGCCGAGGCAGCAATTCGTTTCCTCAATCACTGTGAGAATCCAATTGCGGTGGATTTGTGCACTGGGTCAGGTGCCATCGCAATCTCTCTGGCGATCGAAGTTCCTGGGACACAGGTTGTGGGAATTGAACTCAGTCCAGATGCTTATCCGTGGCTAGAAAGAAATATTCGAAAATTTGACTCGGTGATACCTGTCGAAGTGCACCAGCTCGATGCGACTGATTTTGGGGCTGAAGTTTTCGCCGAACTGTCCGGAAAATGTGACGTGGTTACGTGCAATCCGCCCTATATACCGGCAAACATGATTCCACGCGATCCTGAAGTGCGAGTTCACGAACCTGCCATGGCTTTATACGGTGGAGCAGACGGTCTCGACATAGTTCGGGGGATTGCCAAAACTGCAGCCATGTTGCTAAAGCCCGGTGGTTTACTCGTCGTTGAGCACGCAGACGTGCAAGGCCCCGAGGCGGGTGACATGAGTGTCGTTAATGTGCTCAGAGGTACAGAACTTGATGCGGAACTGGCAACACATATTCCAGGTTTTCCGGGGGAACTGTTATACACCGCCGTCAGTGATCGACAGGATTTCAATCAACGACCACGATTCACTGTGGCGACTCGGGTTTAAGTGCACGGGTTTAGGCTGCTGGGATGAGTGTTCGCGTCGAAGCGGGTGATTTCCAGAATCGGGAACGTGCTATCTCTATGGCCTATTCGACCGTACGGCGAGGCGGATTAGTCATTGTCCCCACAGAGTCTCAATACGCAGTTGTCACAGATGCTTTTTCACCGCGAGGTACATCACTTTTGCGGGAATACAAAAGCCTTGGACCACAGGTTCCACTCACGGTACTCGTTCCTAATGCCGCTGCGGTTTCGGGAATCACTTCATCAATTTCTCGGATTGCCAGGGAAATCATGGATTGCTACTGGCCAGGAGAACTGACGCTTCTCCTCAGTGCTGGCACGACTCTGGCTTGGGACCACCCGGCCGGGGCGCCAATCGCTGTGCGTATGCCAAGTCACCCATTTCTTTTGGAGCTGCTAGCCGTCAGTGGTCCACTTGCATCATCGAGTGCACAACAGGCTGGGATGCCTCCGATTGCTCTTGAGGGCCAACTGGATGCCTGTGACGTTTACTCAGTATCCGTAATCATCGCTGCTGGGGATCTTGTTGCCGGCAGTGGCAGCACCGTAATTGATTGCACAGGGCAAAACCCGACCGTTTTGCGTGAGGGCGCCCTCAATACGCCAGAGTTAATGGACTTCATTTCCCAACGTGGGGTTCCTGCATGACGTGATCAAGAACTCGGTTCACCTGCCGTGCTTTTAAAGGCGGGTCCCGCTCTGATCCAATATGCTGAGGGGCTAACGATCGAAAACGCGGGTGCGTGACTCCGCAACTTGACTCCGAAGTGTGAAAGGAAAGTGACCGCGTGACTTTTTGGGGCCCAGATTTTGGTGAACTTGAGGCGGAAGATCCAGAGATTGCCGGGATCCTGCTGTCAGAGTTAGAACGAGCTCGTGGTGGTTTGCAACTCATTGCGAGCGAGAACCTTACGTCACCGGCGGTCCTTGCGGCACTTGGTTCAACCCTCAGCAACAAATACGCGGAAGGGTACCCCGGCAAGCGCTACTACGGCGGCTGCGCTGAGGTTGACAAGGCAGAAATCATCGGAATCCAGCGGGCGAAGGAACTATTTGGCGCTGAGCATGCGAATCTTCAGCCACATTCGGGAGCTAGTGCCAATCTTGCCGCCTACGGTGCATTCCTGAAACCGGGTGAGACCGTATTGGCCATGAGCCTCTCACATGGAGGGCACCTCACCCACGGCTCTTCGGTGAACTTTTCTGGCAAGTGGTTCAACGTAGTTTCCTACGGTGTCATGCCAGAGACCGATTTAATTGACATGGCAGAGGTGAGAAAGCTCGCCCTGGAGCACAAACCCAAAATGATTATTTGTGGTGCGACCGCATACCCACGATTAATTGATTTCGCCGCTTTCCGGGAGGTCGCTGACGAAGTGGGTGCGATCCTGATGGTTGACGCAGCCCACATCATTGGCTTGATCGCTGGCAAAGCAATACCAAGTCCCGTTCCGTATGCAGATGTTGTTTGCTTTACCACGCACAAGGTTCTGCGTGGGCCTCGTGGCGGCATGATTCTATGCAAAGAAGAGCACGCTGCGAAAATCGATAAAGCCATTTTCCCCATGATGCAGGGTGGCCCACTAATGCACGCGGTTGCAGCAAAGGCCGTTGCACTCAAAGAAGCAAGTACCGTCGAATTTCAGGAGTATGCCCGGCAAGTCATCCTCAACGCGCAGGCACTCGCTGCCGGATTGGCCGAGCGAGGAATGCGGGCTGTCAGCGGTGGGACAGACACTCACCTGGCTCTCATCGACCTTTCTAGTACTGGGGTCAACGGAAGCGAAGCTGAAGTTCGTTGCGACGCTGCGCGGATCACACTCAATAAAAATGCGATTCCATTCGATACGTTGCCACCGTCAGTTGCTTCGGGCATTCGAGTGGGGACTCCGTCGGTGACCACCCAAGGCATGGGCGTTCCTGAGATGGTGGTCATAGCCGATCTCATTGACCGGGCGGTCCGCCAGAGCGGGTCAAGTGCCGATATTGCTGCGCAAACACATGAATTGGTTACTGCATTCCCCGCTTACCCAAGGTGATTATTCGGTAGGTAGCGATTGAGAGGAGTAGGTCATGCGCGAATACATGTTGTGTCTTTTTGCCGCAGCAGCCGTGACCTACTTTTTGACTCCTCCCGTGCGGGCGCTCGCGATTCGTTGGGGGATCGTTGCCCCGGTTCGCGACCGTGATGTCCATGACACACCAACTCCGCGCCTTGGTGGACTTGCCATGGCGGGCGGGCTGTTGGCTGGACTGCTGCTTGCCAGCAAGTTGCCCATGATGAGCTCTGTTTTTGACGGTTCAAATGCTGTCATCGCGTTGCTCTCAGGCGCTGCCATCATTGTTGTTTTAGGAATAGTTGACGACAAATGGGGACTTGACGCACCTACTAAACTCGCCGGTCAAGTACTTGCGGCTGGGGTAATGGCGTTTCAAGGGGTCGCCATCATCTGGTTACCAATAGGTGGAACTTTTGTCTTGGACCCATTAACCAGTGTTCTTTTCACCGTGATAATTGTGGTCGTCAGCATTAATGCAATTAATTTTGTCGATGGACTTGACGGATTGGCTGCGGGAATTGTTGCGGTCGCCGCTGGTGCATTTTTTGTCTATTCGTATGTTCTTTCGGTTGAACTAGGGTTGGAGCGCGCAACCCTTGCGACCTTGGTGAGTGTCGTTCTGGTCGGTATGGGACTTGGATTTCTACCCAATAACTTGTTCCCTGCCCGCATATTTATGGGGGACACCGGATCGATGCTTCTTGGGCTGTTGCTCGCTGCCGCCACAATCACGCTTTCTGGTCAAGTCGACCCCAGCGCACTTTCCGGTGGCGCATTTCTTCCCACGCTGTTGCCATTGATTTTGCCACTTGCCGTCATGGCGTTGCCTTTGGTTGATTTGGGGCTCGCAGTGATCAGGCGCACCCGGGCCCGTCGAAACCCATTTGCACCCGATAAACAGCATCTGCACCACCGATTGTTGGAGATGGGCCATTCACAGCGTCGAGCGGTGTTTCTGATGTATGCCTGGACCGCATTGATAGCGGGGGCAGCCCTTGCCATTGCATTCTTCCCGCTGATCTACGCGGGGACTGGAACGGCAATTGGTGTTGTGGTCTTGGTAATTCTCGTTCGACGCACACCCACGAATCCGACTGTGCAGGAAATCAAACCGCAACCGGGTCGGATCGGTCGGATCGGCTGACTGAGGCAACAATCAATGCGGTAGCCTGATCTCAAATGGTTCGGCGCAAGTGCGTTGCCGCCATCTTTTTGTCAAAAAAATGCGAGGTGTTATCGGTGCCAAGAGCACGCAGTATCGACTCCCTTGTATTACTTCGGGCCGGAGTTGTTACTGCTGTTGCAGGTGTGGTTGTTGTGATTATCGCGGCTGTATTGTCAGGTGGATCGGCAGCTTTGGGTGCATTCCTGGGAACCGCATTGGTCATCGTTTTTTTCTCGGTCGGGCAGTTTGCCCTCGGTTCAGTCCTTCGTAATAACCCGCAAATGGCTCTGACTATGGCGCTCACCATTTATTTGGTGAAAATCGGCGTTCTTTTGTTGATTTTGGTGCTATTTGCAGACACTACGGCCTTTGATACCAAGACTTTTGCGCTTGCAATCTTGGTCTGCACCTTGGTGTGGACGGTCATGGAAGTGTGGATTTTCGGAACGACCAAAGTGTTGTACGTTGAACCAAATTCCATGGGTGATTCCCCATCAGAAAAAAGTGACAAATGACACTCAATATTGAACAGCCCGAAGGCTCGCTGGGCGATCCAAAGTGGTACCGTTCCCGCGCACGTTCGATTTCAGGAAATGCGCCGGTGCGTCAATTTGCTGCGATGGACAACGCTGCGTGGATAATCTCAAGCCGGCTTATCGCTGGCTTGATTTTGTACACGGGGCTAGGGTTTTTATTATCCTTATGGTTGGGGAATAGATCCTTGTTCATGGCACTGGGTGCGTTGACAGGACTTGGACTCTCGTACTACCTGATTTTCGCCGGGTTCGCTCGTGAGAATAAGGAACAACTAAAAGCCGCACCCGGAAACACGGGGCCGGAATTGGAAGGGGATCACTAATGGCATTCAGCGTACTCGCCTCCGGTGGACCCAACTGCAAGATTTTCTCCGGTTGTGGATTCCCCGCTCCAGGTGCAGAGATTTTTCAATTTGATGCCATTCTGAGTTTCACCATTGCGGGATTGACTTTCAATATCTCCAAAGTCACGATTTTGCTGCTCTTGGCCGTTGTGGTCATCATTGGATTTTTTGGTTACGCCTTCAGAAAGCCGAAACTCGTTCCTCGCGGAGCCCAAAACGTTGGCGAACTCGGCTACCTCTTTATCCGTGACGGCATTGTCAAAGAAACGATTGGCAAGGGTGGCGAGAAATTCGTCCCATTCCTCTTTTCATTCTTTTTCCTCGTATGGATTCTGAACTTCTGGGGGATCGTCCCCGGTGCGCAGCTGCCCGTGACCTCAATTTTTGCCATCCCCGTAACTTTCGCGATCATTGTCTATGTCACGTGGGTTCCACTAGGGATTTACAAGCAAGGATTCGTCGGTTTCTTCAAAAACATCATGTTTCCGCCCGGCGTCCCCAAAGGCATGTACGTACTTCTCACCCCGATTGAATTAATCTCGAACTTCTTGGTCCGACCATTTACCCATGCAGTGCGATTGTTCGCCAACATGTTTGCCGGTCACCTCCTCCTAGCTTCTTTCAGCGTTGCCGCTTTCTACCTCTTGACATTCAGCTTTATTGGAATAGTCGGCTCAGCAGCCAGCTTCACCTTGACCGTATTGCTCACAGCGTTTGAGGCATTCATCCAAGCGCTTCAGGCCTATATCTTTACGCTGCTCGCTGCCGTTTATATTGGGAGTGCGCTGCACGCGGAACACTAAATATGTGAGACCAGCCAGACAGTAATACCGGGTAAGACTTACAACTGAATATTAAAACTGAAAAGTTCACATCAACCTAGTTGATATAAACCACCAAACCGGCAACAGTCGGTGCGCAATGAAAAGGAAACGATATGTCGCTTCTCGCGGAAATCAGCGGTTCGATTGGCTCAATCGGATACGGCCTCGCGGCCATTGGTCCAGGTGTCGGTATCGGCATCATCTTCGGACAGGGTGTGCAAGCAATTGCTCGCCAGCCTGAGGCGTACGGCATCATTCGCCAAAACATGCTCCTTGGTTTCGCACTCGCTGAAGCCTTGGCCTTGATTGGCTTCGTTGTTCCTTTCGTTTACGGTACCTGATTCGTTATTAAGCGCGAATTAGTCGACCTAGACCGGGAAAGAGGCTTTTATGTTTGAATTCGCCACAATCCTCGCTGCTGAGAGCGAGGAAATGCCTACTGTGCTCGCAGTACCACTTGATGAACTCATCATTGGTCTCATCGCGTTCCTGTTGGTATTTGGCACGCTCGCGAAGTTCGTTCTGCCCAAAATTAAGGCAACCCTTGATGAGCGCGCGAACCTAATTGAAGGCGGATTAGAGCGCGCAGGAAAAGCAGAAGAAGCCGCAGCTGCGGTGCTCGCTGAGTACCAGAAGCAACTAGCCGGAGCGCGCGAAGAAGCTTCAGCAATTCGTACCGCTGCCCAGGCAGATCGCACCGCGATCGTGGAAGAAGCACGCAATGAAGCACGAATTGCGGCTGCGGGCGTTACCGCTGCAGCCGAGGCGGCCATGGCGGCCGAACGTGCCCAAGCTGTTTCGGCACTAACCCGACAGGTGGGCGAGCTTGCACTTTCACTCGCCGACAAAGTTGTGGGTGAGGCACTCTCCAACGATGCACGGGTCGCCTCAACGGTTGATTCATTCATCGCTGATCTTGAGCGGGCGGCTGCGAAATAATGCTTGGATCAAGTCGGGATGCACTGGCATTATGTAGCGGAGCGCTAGAAGGGCTCCCAGTTGCGGTTGATCGTTCACAACTGGGGACTGAGCTGTTCGCAATTGCATCCCTTCTCGACTCTGAAAAGGTACTTCGCTCCGCATTGGCTGACTCAGGTCAAGGAATAGAAGTTCGCAGGCACCTGGCAGCAGAAGTGTTCACAACACGAGTTGGACCTGCAAGTGCTGACCTACTACTAATCGCTGTTTCCCAACGTTGGTCAGACGACATGGATCTGGTCTTGGCGTTGGAGGATCTTGCCGCGCAGGCAGTCTTGTTCGTCGCACAGAACGAAAACACACTCGATGCAACCGAAGAAGAGATTTTTCTCTTCGGTCGTGCAGTCGACGAGTCAGCTGATCTCCAAATGGCGCTCACAAACCCAGCGACCGCTGGGAACGTCAAGTCAGCCCTGGTCGCTGACCTACTTAAGTCAAATTCGACTTCAGCGACGAAGGAATTACTCGGATACGCCGTCTCGCACTTGCACGGTCGTCGCTTGGATTCCGTTATCGCCCGATTGGGAGATTTGGCCGCCGCGCAGCGTCAACGCATGGTGGCGCAGGTCCGAGTTGCTCAGCCTCTCAGTGAGAACCAGACGCAGCGCCTGATGTCTGCCCTGTCGAAACTGAAGGGGAGAGATGTTCGTCTCAATGTGGCCTTGGACCCGGCAGTTCTGGGTGGAGTTCACGTTGTTATTGGAGACGAAGTAATTGACGGAACCATCGCTTCCCGACTTGAGGCTGCTCACAGGGCAGTCCTCGGCTAAAACGTTAATTGATCGACCTGAACACCACAATTTAAAACATCCAGCACGACAAGATCCACAACTAAACCGCCGCACTGCGGCCCGATACAGAGAGCAGGACCCCATGACGGAGCTGACGATCCGACCGGAAGAAATCCGGGAAGCGATCGAGCGGAACGTCGCGGCGTACTCGCCGGCAACCGCCCGAGAAGAAGTTGGCCGTGTCCTTGAGACAGGCGATGGAATTGCCCGAGTCGAAGGACTTCACTCGGCAATGACCAACGAACTACTTGAATTCGAAGGGGGTCTGTTAGGAATCGCACTGAACCTCGATATTCGTGAAATCGGTTGTGTTCTCCTAGGAGATTCATCCAAGATCGAAGAAGGACAAGCCGTCCGCCGAACGGGAGAAGTCCTCTCGGTTCCGGTGGGAGATGCATTCCTGGGGCGCGTTGTGGACCCACTGGGCAACCCGATCGATGGACTTGGTGCGATCCAAGCCGATGCCCGTCGTGCCCTTGAAGTGCAGGCACCGTCCGTTGTTGAGCGCCAGCCGGTAACAGAACCCATGTTGACGGGGATCAAGGCAATTGACGCCATGACCGCGATTGGTCGAGGTCAGCGACAGCTCATCATTGGTGACCGTCAAACGGGTAAAACCGCTGTGTGTATCGACACAATCATTAACCAAAAGGAAAACTGGGCTTCGGGAGATCCCGACAAGCAGGTCCGTTGCATCTATGTCGCGATCGGACAAAAGGGCTCAACAATTGCTTCGGTTAAGGGTGCGCTTGAAGAGTATGGCGCAATGGAGTACACCACGATTGTGGCTGCACCCGCCTCTGATCCAGCCGGCTTCAAGTACCTCGCTCCCTACACTGGATCAGCAATTGGACAGCACTGGATGTACCAGGGCAAGCATGTTCTGATTGTCTTTGATGACCTGTCAAAGCAAGCCGACGCTTACCGCGCCGTCTCACTCCTTCTTCGCCGCCCACCAGGCCGCGAGGCTTACCCCGGTGACGTTTTCTACTTGCACTCCCGTTTGCTTGAGCGCTGCGCAAAGCTCTCAGCTGAAATGG
>JBIIOS010000155.1:0-4271 GCA_044336805.1 Candidatus Nanopelagicales bacterium | reverse complement strand
ACCGCCAGGATCCACACCACGATCGCGCCCCTCACCGGTCCGCGCTGCTTGGAACGACCTACCCCAAGGAGGGCAATGCCAACGAACCAAAGTGGGGCCAGGAGCACTAGTAAGTAGGCCAAAATGATCAGGTAAATCCCCTCGCCCCCCTCCACGACCCCTCTCATCACGTAGAACAGGTACCTCAGGGTGAAAACGAGGATGACGAGTACCGGGATGAGGTAAAGCCCCACGAGGATCGCACCAGCGATTACCAGGCCGCGACCCCGAGCTTGGATGGGAACCTGCGCTGGGATGGGAACCTGCGCTGGGTCAGTGTCCGACACGGTCCCACAATGACACATGACTCGCCCCGAGGGAGGCACCGTTGATCAAATGCGAAGCGTGTCCCTATTGGATGGCCGGTGGCCTTACCCAGACCAGCCACGCCCCAGACGCCAGGGCGAGCACGCTCAACACCGGGATGCCCGACAGGATGATCGTCAAGGCGATGCCGGTGCAGTCGATGCCTCCGGAATTCCCCACCCAGTTAACAGCGGCGATCAGGATGGCGCTCCCGGGCAATCAGCCCACTGCCAAGATCCACGCCACGATCGCGTCCCTCTGAACCGTTACGGCTTTCTTGCCGCTTCCTTATTTGTGAAGTTAGGTGGTTCCTGTGCCAAAGAACCAGCCGAAATCATCAGAGAACTCACCATCAACCCCGACAAGAACAGCCAACCCCGCGGCGCGAAACCCGGACCCCGACCAGGCCACAGAAAAGGAGGAATACCCAAAGGCTACAAATTCAAAAAGTAAACAAAGTCCCGGGACAGGGGTTAACGATGTCCCGGGACTTGACAATGGAGCCGCCTCGGGTGTGGTGTTTCACGACTTAGTTAACCCCTGTCCCACGACATCGTTAACCCTTAGCCATGTCAAAAAACAGGGTTATCGTGGAGGCAGTCTTGGCGGGTCGTTCTCATGCGGCCGTAGCGGAGCAATACGGGATTTCAAAGGTATGGGTGGGCAAACTCATGGGCACATCAACAACTAGATGCAGAGAAGCCACTGCGAACCAATAGCTATCTGCGAATCTCCGCAATCATGTGTATTGGACACCCTGCTCAGTCAACACCATTGATGAATATCGAGTTTCAGAATCATTAACGGACGAATGGGGCCGAGCCAGGCCGTAAACAACCATTCAAAAAGTAAACAAAGTCCCGGGACAGGGGTTAACGATGTCCCGGGACTTGACATGGAGCCGCCTCGGGGATTTGAACCCCGGACCTACGCATTACGAGAACTTGGCTTTCCCATTAACTTGCTTAACTTCCACCTTGATTCTTTGGATACCTTTGAGGGATTTTGAATATGTTTGGAGGCGTCCACGGTAAAACCACGGTACGAGCTGGCGATTGCAGCGAACCCTCGGCCGAGAACCGAGAATCCTTGACACGGATCAGGGAGTTCTAACTACTTGAACTTGCAAGCGGTCATTCTTTACACGTGCTTGGTTTTTTCGGTTCCACCGCAGGGCTTGCGAAAAGATGCTTGGTAAGCGGAATTAATGCGAGCATCACCAACAAGGTAACTGTTACTCCGATCAGGGTTGCACCTAGGCGTTGGTCTGCCACCTCATTCACTGTGGAACCTGAACTTTCAAGCAGGACGATTGCAGGAGTGAGTGCGGCGGCATAGAGCCAATAAGGTCGCCCCTGCATCATGAGAATGAATGCGACCATGAGAAATATGGCGCCTACCAGGTAGAGCAGTCCAACGTTTGTCACGAATGAACCGACGAGAACAGCAATAACAAATCCAAGGATGGTTCCTGCAGCACGATTAACTGCCTTGCGGAATCCATCGCCCAGTGATGGTTGAAAAACAACCACGATAGTCAGGATGATCCAACCCCCAGTGTGACCGAGCTCCAAGTCGACAACACCCCAAGTAGCAACACCTACGAGCAATGCCAAGACAAGGCTGTACGCGAGCACCCGACGCGAGTCAAGCCCAGTGTGTTGACGAACATGTAGTCGATTGCGAAGCAAGAACATTACCAATGTTGCCCATAGTGAAGCTACGAGCGATATCAACGCGACATAAAGAGGGGATGCAATAGGCAGGTCATTGGAAATAGGTGATGCTACAAAAAAGCCCAGGGCTATCACGGTCATGATTAAGGCATCATGCATTCCGGCCTTCGCCGCGTATCCACGAAGGAATGCGGCGGTTGCAAGCACAACGGCAGCTAGCCAGGGGTTAGGTGCGACCCAGTCAGCGAGCCCTGCAAAAAAAGCGAAGGGCAGAGAAATGAAAAGACCGGTGCGCCAACCCGTTCCACCCATACACGCAATGAACACGGCAAGACCCGAAAGGATCGCGATGTTGACTCCATCGGTCCAACCAAGGAATCCCATCAAAATTGCCGGCGCGAACCCCGCGATCACCATCAGGACAACATCAATCGAAAGGGTTCTGAACTGATGCCGGATTGAACTCATGGAGCTATATAACAGTGTTCGGACTCAATTTTGAAGTCGATTGACGAGTCCTAGGCTTTTTCAGGATTCTTCGGCTTAGTAAACAGAGCACCCTGCGCCGCTTGCGAACCTGCAAGTCCGCCGCCGCGACCGCGCAACATGTAGGCACCTACAACTGCTAGCGCCGCGCCGAGTAGCGGACCTGCCAAATACACCCAATATGAGGTGAAGTCATTTGCTACCAGATCTGGCGCGAACGAGCGAATAGGGTTCATCGAGGCACCCGATAATGGACTTGCCCATAAACCTGCAAGCGCGATGTAACCACCGACACCAATAGCGCCAATGATGCCGACGTTCTGTGCGCCCGAAGCGGTGCCGAGAATCACACTCACCAATCCGAAAGTGAGCACCACTTCCATCAGGAATGCAGCAACCTCGGTGGTTGACTGGGCCGGATAGGTTGCGCCATTTGAAGCCGATGAACCGATAACCGCTTGCAGGAACACAACGGCAAGAACCGCGCCCGCTAACTGGAAGATGATGTAGCCGGGAACCCTGCTCCACGGAAAGTCGCCTCGCAGAGAAAACGCGATACTCACCGCTGGGTTGAAATGAGCCCCCGAAACTCGACCCATAAACAAGATCATGGCCATGACCATCAAACCAGGCGCAACAACCGCAGCGGTCCGCGATATCGGATTACCAAACTCAGCGTTCATCATTCCTGAGCCCGCTGCAACGAGCACCAACAGGAACGTTCCCATGAACTCCGAGAACAACCTGCGCCACTCTTGCTTCGGATTATCGAAGTCCGTGATGCGCGCAACAACGCCCTTGGGTAGCCCCGACAAGCCTAGGTGGGGGCAGAAGTTGGAACTCTCCATGTCGTCATTGCTAGGAGATTGCGTGCTCACGAAGAAGCTCCCACGCCCGCTCCCACAACTTCTTTCGCGGAACTTGTCTCGGTAGCTTGTTGTGCTGCTTGAGCGACCTGTTCTTTCAGTTGCTTTTTGAGGGAATCAATTGTCTTCTTCGATGGCGCCAAAGTCGGGAACAAGTGATAGGAGGCCAACTCAACCAGACTCCAAGCAACCTGCGGCGTCAGGGCAAAATCTGGTGAATCAACCCCAGTTGGAAGCTCGACTCCATGAGCCTTCAATTGGGCGATGATGCCAGGTGTTGCGGCTTTGCCCAGTGCACTGAGTGAGTGGTTGGTGTACTCCCAGTTCACGTGATACGCCGGCGCCGGACGAGCGTTGATGGACGCCCATTCTTTAGGCTCACGCGGGGTTTCGCGGGTGAAGACGTAGTCGAATGGTTTAGCGATCGCATCTCGGTCAGTCAATGGATCTCCCAGATCCCACAGCTTGCGCAAGGTGGCGATCATTGACGTGTGACGGTGCTCATCGTTATACACCGAGCCTGACTCAACCCACGGTGAAACGATGACCGCGGGTACCCGATAGCCAGAGCGGTCGAATGCGAAATCACACTGACCTGGGCCGGCGTTGGGATCCGGTGGAGGAACGTCACCTGGGGCAACATGGTCGTAGGTGCCACCCGGTTCATCCCAGCCAATGAACAAGGTGGTGTTGTAAATGTTGGCGCCGGTCTCACTCTTCATTGAGCGATACGCAGTGAACAATCGGTTCAGGAATAGTTCACCTGCCAGGATTGATGAAGGAGGATCGAACGGAATCACGACATCTCCCGGAACCATCGCTCGATCCGCTGCCGGATGGTAGTCGCCGTGCCCGGCAAAAAGGTTCGGCTCGATAAAGGAGAAGTTGGGCAGCGTAC
>JBIIOS010000154.1:0-4345 GCA_044336805.1 Candidatus Nanopelagicales bacterium | reverse complement strand
CATTCTCCCAACGATTTGCTACCCAGCTTCGCCGAGAACGCTAACCAAATCGTAATCGCTGGACAAAAGTGCGCCCGGAGGGACTCGAACCCCCAACCGACCGGGTAGAAACCGATTGCTCTATCCATTGAGCTACGGGCGCATGCCCTCACGGGCGGAGTGTCAAGGCGTAAGTATTGCAAGGGGCGCGACCACCATGTTGACCGGCTTAGCCCACGAATTCATCTCTTCACGTATTAACACGTATTAATAGGTGTTTGCTTTCGCAAAGTGGTGAAGGCCCTGGTGGCCCATAGAGCCCAAATGATTAAGACTGGCTGAAAGAGCAATCGTACGAGTCGAGCGGTATCGGAATCGAGCCCGAAAGCGTCCCTGCCTTCGAAGTATTGCCACAGGTTTCCGGGGAAAATAATGAGAAAGAAGGCCGCTGTTACCCAACCAATGATTGGCACCCACTTTTTTGGGGAAAAGATGAGTGCGCAGCCGAGTAAGAGTTCAACGACACCGGAGAGCAGAACAACCAGTTCTGGTGCCGGCATCCACGGTGGCACTTGGGCCAGGAATTCATCGGCCGAAAAAAAGTGCCCGAACGATGCAAAGATCAGAAACAGACCTAAAGCAAAGCGAGCGATTGTTCTGAGCACGTGCCTAGTCTTGCATTAATTGTCGTGAATCCATTGTCTTGATCATCGAGTTTGATGGTGCGCCGTTTACACAGGTTTCACCGCGGCTTTAGGATCCACCAATGTTTAACACCGGCATAACGAATTCAATTCAAATGCAGACAACACAGGTCGCGGTTGAATGCTCAGGCAGGTTCCTTATGTCGAAAAGGGCAGGTGAGGTGGGTCTCGGCATCCCTCAACCAACGAAGTGAGCGAAATTATCTTGCTAGGAGCCCCTCGAAGTGGCGCGGGCCTTTTAGCTTCACTCCTGAAAAGCGGTAGCGGCTGGGGAATGAGTGCGCTCAGTACCGGTCAGTTAGAGGATTCGGTCAACGATCTCGGTGCAGACGCACGCGAATTCACCTCGCATCATCTCGGTGCTGTTGATGCAACACCGCGGGTGCTCGATGCAGTGCGGCAGTCAGCCAAAGAAATAATGCCGGCTGATGCGCAAAACGTTGTCGACTGGAACCCGCGCCTGTCAGTGCGGGTAGACCTACTGGCAACCGCATTGCCAAATGCGAAGTTCGTCCTCGTTGCCCGCCGACCCGTGCCAACTATCAGTTCAATGGTGGAAGCGTGGCGGAGCGAGAGATTCGCCTCGATCCCTGACCTGCCGCAATGGTGGGGGGAGCCGTGGGCATTTCCGTTGATCCCGGGTTGGCGTGAGCTGATCGGGGCGCCTCCGGCCAAGGTGTGCGCCACGCAGTGGGCAGGAATCACGAACGACCTTTTGGACTCACTCGCGTTACTTGATCCCAGTCGTTGGGCCGTGTGTTCGTACGAGAATCTGACGGAAAATCCTGAGGAAGAGATCGCAACGCTCACGCAGGCACTCGGGATCAATTGGACGGGGGAGATCCCTGATCCACTTCCACTGACCGGCAGTGTTGTCACCGCACCAGAAATGGGGAAGTGGCAACGCAACTGGGCAGAGTTATCCGTCGCGATGCCGGTAATCCAACCAACAGTTGATCGGTATCGGGAAGTGATCGAGTCACAACGCCCGGGGACTCCGTGGCCTGAACTTGAGGCACCGGAAAAACCAGAATCCGATGTACGCACGATCGCGAGTGAAGGAACGCCGTTCTCCTCCTCCCACACAACCACGATGGCTCAACTGCTGGAGCAGGCCAGAGCATCACTGGTGATCACGACCTACAAATCCGGTCACGTGATCTTGGCCCGCGCAGACGAAGGAAAGGTCAACACCGAGTTCAAACACGTGGAAAGGCCCATGGGTGTAGCTGTCGCTGGCGCGCGCTTGGCAATCGGTTCTGCGGATGCGATCCTCACCTTCACCGCAAACTCCGGCATGGGCGCGCAAGTTCCCTCACCAAAGCCGACCGATGCGGCGTACGCGCCACGCTCCATTGTCTTCACCGGTGACGTCGCTATCCATGACATGGCCTATGGCTCCGACGGCACGCTGTATTTCATCAACACTCGCTTCTCATGCCTATGCCGCCAGGACATCGACTATTCATTTGCTCCCATCTGGCGACCGTCGTGGATCAGCGCTCTCGCTGCAGAGGACCGCTGCCACGTCAATGGATTAGCGATGGTCGACGGGCAACCCCGCTACGTCAGTGCTCTGTCCCAAACCGATGTTGCTGTCGGGTGGCGCGAACTCAAAGGAACCTCGGGTGTGATCGTTGATGTCACGACCGATCAGATCATCGCGTCTGGTTTAGCGATGCCCCACTCACCCCGGTGGCATGACGGGCGACTGTGGGTGCTCGAATCAGGCAAGGGCACACTGTCAACGGTTGATATCGACACCGGCGAGTTGGTCCACGTTGCAACGCTTCCGGGCTTCACCCGCGGGTTGAGTTTCATCGGCCCTTACGCGCTCGTCGGTTTGTCGCAGGTCCGCGAATCCGTGTTTTCCTCGTTACCCATCACTTCCCAGGCGGCCGAACGTAACTGCGGCGTATGGATGGTCGACACCCGCAACGGTGAGATCGCCGGTTTCCTTAAATTCGATGGCGTCGTGCAGGAAATATTCGAAGTGGCGGTCTTGCCGGCCACGTGGCCCACGATCATCGATCCGGGCGAGCTCACAATCAACGCATTCGTTCTCTCCGATGAAACGCTGCAGGAGATCGTTACCCAGCCGCAGCCGGAGTAGCGGAACCGGCGAAACGCCGGAGTGGGGGGCAACTTGCGTGTTCGCAGCACCCATATTAGAGTTAAAGAATTAATTCTAATGAAGGGTCAGCTGTGGAGAATTCATCGCAGGAGCAGGTCATGAACCGGGCAGCACGTCGTCATGCGCGTAGGCGCATCGGTGGCTTGGCGGGTATGTCATTGGTTGCCACCACGGGGCTATTGGGTACCTATCTGGGTAATCCGCGGATACCGCGGGCCTATGCGGCTGCGACCTGCACCGTAACCACGTCGGCCGATAGTGGTGCCGGGTCATTGCGCCAAGCGCTCGCCGATCATGATGCCTCCGATGCCAACTGCTCCACCATCAACTTCGCCCCCAGTGTTACCACCATTACGCTCGCATCGGATCTGCCAACAGTGACGAACGCCTCCTCGCTGACCATCACTGGCCCCGGCTCCGGCGCACTCACGGTGAACCTCAACAATAAATCCGGTATTCGGATGGAAAAAAATGACGCAGGCCCGACCGGCCAAACTCTGTCGATCAGCGGACTCACCCTCACTGGGGGTGACGCAGGCGCTCGTGGCGGGGCCGTTTATGCGAAAAGCGTGAATGTTGTCATCTCTGATGTCACCTTCACGTCCAACACCAGTAGCGTAGGTGGGGCTTTGGCTGCCAACTACGGTTCACTTAACATCTCAAACTCGACGTTCACTTCGAACACGAGCCGCGGCAGCGCCGGTGCTGTGTCTTTCACCTCTTACGACGGCGATCCCGGAACAGTCAACATCACGGGGTCTACCTTTACTGGCAACTCTGCCCCGGGTGATTACAGCAGCGCTGGCGCGGTCGGAGTTTCTAATAGCAATCTAGTTGTATCGTCCTCGACCTTCACCGGAAATTCCACTGGTAGCAGTGGAGGCGCGATCAATGTAAGTAGTGGTGGTGATCTCACCGTGACCAACAGCACGTTCACGGGTAATCAGTGCACATATACAGGTGGTGGTGATGGTGGCGCAATACGCGCATCGCAACTTGTCACAGCGATTTCCAGCACCTTCTCGGGAAACACGGCTGGTTACACGAATGGAGCCATTAACGCTTCAGGAGACCTTATCTTGACCAATAGCACTGTCACGGGCAACTCTTCGTTCACTGGCGGTGCAGTTAACGGAAATCAAGTCACTGTGAATTTCACCACGTTCTCAGGAAACAATAATACGTCCGGAGCACCTAAGAGCATCGAAGCCGCAAGCTATACCGTGTCGAACTCAATTTTTAACGAGACTGGGCTAGCGCTATACGGATTCTTGAGCGGTGCGGCAACTTTTTCGTTCTTCAACAGTTCCAGTGCGCTATATGCCCCCAGCAGGGCGGGTGCGGGAGTGATTTTCGCGACCACTGCGGGTGTGGCGCCGCTTAATCTTGGTGCGTTAGCCAATAACGGTGGAACGACATTGACGATGTTGCCGGGTGCGGGCAGCCCGGTCATTGGTGCAGCGGACCCGGCGTCAACTACCCCGACTGTTGACCAGCGTGGTGTTACTCGGACGAGTCCTTCCACCAT
>JBIIOS010000030.1:0-16917 GCA_044336805.1 Candidatus Nanopelagicales bacterium | reverse complement strand
CGGGTTGATTCATATTCCGGGAGTCTGACCACGATCTTGTTTGGCGATGCTCTCGGGGTAACAACCCAAGACTTAATCATCCAAGCCATCTTGGCCCTTGCTGTCATCTCAGCGGCAACCTTGTTTTATCGACCTTTGCTCGCGCTGTCGTTTAACGCCGAAAAAGCTCAACTCTGGGGCCTGAATCCAGGTCGGGCACACGCCGCGTTACTGGTTCTTATTGCCGCTGCAGTAATCGGTAGTTTCCAATCGGTAGGAACACTCCTCGTCTTCGGTCTGCTCGTCGGACCACCCGCGACAGCGGCTCTCATCTCGCGAACGGTACCGCGCATGATGCTCAGCGCAGCGATCATTTCAGTGTTTTCCGTTTGGCTTGGACTCACTCTGAGTTTCCACCTCAATACGGCTGGATCTGCCACCATGGCAATTGTCCCCATAGTGCTCTTCTTCATTGTTTTAGCATTCACGCGTTTGCGAACACATCGACGGGAAAGGGTGCTATCCCATGTCTAATGTTGTCGTTGGCCACAACGTTGTTGTAACACGCGGATCACAGATTGCCATTGCAGCTTCAGATTTCACCATCCCGCAGGGAAAAATTACGGCAATTATTGGGCCAAATGGCAGTGGCAAATCAACGCTGCTCCATGCAATCGCAGGACTACTCCCGGTGAGTAGCGGCACACTTACGGTCCTCGATGAAACCCCGGTGGTCAGCCAACCTCGGATTTCTTATGTCCTGCAGTACACAACGGTGCCCAGCGGCACCCCACTCACCGTCGCTGAGGCAGTCGCCATGGCGAGATACCCAGGGCTGGGACTTTTTGGTAGGGCTTCCAAAGAGGATAAGAAGAAGGTCTCTTCCGCAATGGAGCGATTGAAAATCACGGACCTCGCAAAACGGCATCTCACCGAACTCTCTGGTGGTCAGAGACAACGAGTGTATGTTGCCCAAGGAATCGCTCAAGATCACGCAATTCTTTTATTAGATGAACCCCTGACCGGTTTGGACATTACGTCCGCCAAAACAATAGACACAATTATTCATGAGGAACCAGATCGTGGTTGCTCGGTTGTTCTCACCACCCACGATCTCGAGGAAGCAAGGGTGGCTGACCACGTGATTCTTACGGCCGGACGGGTTGTTGCCTTTGGCAAACCCGAAGACGTGCTGACCACGGAGAATCTGACCAATGCGTACGGGTTGGGATCACTACATGAGAGTCAAGCCACAGACCTCATATTGCCCACCGAACACCACTTAGGTGATCATTCGCATTAAGGTTTCTTACATGGCAACCGTAGGAATTCGCACCACTAAGCAGCGCACGGCGGTCGCCGAAGCCTTGACTGAATTAGACGATTTTCGATCAACCCAAGAAATCCACGAGTACTTGCGGGAGCGTGGTGACAGTGTTGGTCTTGCCACGGTGTACCGCACTTTGCAGTCACTCAGCGCAGCGGGAGACGTAGACGTTATCGTGCGCGAAGATGGCGAATCGGTTTACCGACTCTGCAGTGAAGCGCATCATCATCATTTAGTGTGCCGCAAATGCGGGTTCACCGTTGAAGTAGAAGGACCGGCTGTAGAGCGTTGGGCTGAATCCGTCTCAACAACCCACGGATTCACTGAAGTAAGTCATACATTTGAAATCTTTGGGCTTTGCCCCAACTGCAGTTAGGTGGCCCCGCCATAACGCCGATTCCGGGAGGCGTAGATCTCACATGCCTCCCACAATTGCCTACGGTCAAAGTCCGGCCAAAGCGTCTCGAGAAAAACAAATTCGGCATAGGCCGACTGCCAGATGAGAAAATTACTCATTCGCTGCTCACCAGAACTGCGCACAAATAAATCTACGTCAGGCATGTCGCTTTCATCTAGATGCGCTGCAATCATGCGCTCGGTGATTTTTCCTGGATCGATTTTTCCCGCTGCAACCTTTGCGGCAATTTCCTGAACAGCGTCGGTGATCTCAGCTCTGCCGCCGTAGTTGACACACATGGTGAGGGTTAATTTGTTGTTCTTTGCCGTTAACGCTTCGGCTTCTTCTAGCTCTTTGATCACACTTCGCCACAGTTTGGGTCGGCGGCCCGCCCAACGAATACGGACGCCGAGGTCATTTAGTTCATCGCGTCGCCGACGGATGACATCTCGGTTGAATCCCATGAGGAAACGCACTTCCTCCGGTGACCTACGCCAATTCTCCGTAGAAAAAGCGTAAGCGGAGAGCCAACCTACCCCGAGTTCAAGTGCGCCATGCACACAATCAAGCAGGCTTGCCTCACCAGCTTCGTGTCCGGCCGTTCGCGGTAATCCACGCTCTTGGGCCCAACGTCCGTTCCCATCCATGACGATTGCAATGTGTGCGGGAATCGCATTCTTCGGAAATTTGGGAGGCTTCGCTCCACTGACATGGGCCGGTGGCGGTGTGAAAGATTTCTTCACGCCACTCCTCCCACGTTTGCAGATCTCGCGGTCTTACGGTCAACCAGTGGGAGTGATTTCAAGCCACGATCAAGGTGCCATTGCAAGAATGCCGCGATCAGCCCACTTGCTTCCGTGCGCGAACGCACTTCGCTGGAGTCCACGCGCTCCCATTCACCGGATAACAGTGCTCCCAACAACTCGATAGTTTCTGGCTTAGGCGCAGCGGAGCCGGGTGGCCGACACGCATCACAGACAATCCCACCCGCAGCAATTGCAAAAGCCCGATGCGGTCCCCCACTCCCGCACTGAGCACAGTCATGAAATGAGGGCGACCAACCAGCTACAGCCAATGATCGAAGTAGGTAGCTGTCCAATATGAGTCGTGGGTCGTGTTCCCTGGCGGTAAGTGATCGGAGTCCAGAGACCAGCAACGCAAATTGTGGAACAGCCGGTTCGCCTTCCTGCGGTGTCAGCCGCTCGGCAGTTTCAAGCATTGCCGTACCCGAAGTCCATGCAACATAATCTGATGAAAGTTGGCCACCCATTGCAGCAATGCTTTCAACCTGGGTAACGCTCTCCAGGGACTTTCCCGTATGCAACAGGATGTCAACGTGGGCAAATGGTTCTAATCGCCCACCAATTCGGCTAGAAGTTTTTCGCACCCCACGGGCCACCGCTCGAACTCGCCCATGACTACGAGTCAACAGAGTGACGATTCGATCAGACTCGCCTAGTTTTTGAGCGCGAAGGACGACTGCTTCATCACGATAAACTGGCACACTACATTCTAGGCGGCTATGCACCGGATATCCGCGTCATATTTCCAGTCAGGAGTGGCATGTCTGAAGAGCCTAAGCGCAATATTTCATTTATTGCCTTTGAACCGAAATTCTTAAGAAAATCGATTCTCTTGGTTCTGATCGGCGTCCTGATTTTTCAGGTAGTGTCGTGGTCGTTTGCCCTGCTGGCTGGGTTCCTATTCAACCTGTTGCTCGCCTGGTTGCTGGCTATCTCCATTGATCCGATCGTTACCGGACTCGCCGAGCGAGGTATGCGAAGAGGGCTGGCAACCACAATTGTTGCCGTCACCGGACTCGCCTTGATTGGCGGATTCATTGCATTATTCGGAGGAGCACTCGCCACCCAGATCGCTGAACTCATAGCCGCGATGCCAGCTTTGATTTTGGACTTGGTCCGATGGCTCAATTCAACTTTTGAAGCCAATATCGATCCCGTTGAAATCACCTCGAACCTCAACCTCACGACCGAACAGATCACCACAATCGCCTCATCACTCGCCGGTGGGATTTTCGGAGTCGTATTCAGTGTTCTTGGTGTTGTATTCAGCCTGCTGACCGTGCTGGTGTTTAGTTTTTACTTCGCAGCAGATAGCCCGAGAATTAAGCGATTCATTGCCGGTTGGTTGCCCCACAGTCGACAATTAGTTTTTATCAATGTGTGGGATATATCAGTTCAAAAAGCTGGCGGATTCCTGATCTCCAAGCTGGCTCTTGCTTCACTTTCAGCAGCGGCTCATATCGCATTCTTCTATTTGATCGACATCCCGTATTGGCTACCCATGGGAATATTCGCGGGATTAGTAAGCCAATTCATTCCAACAATCGGAACATACATCGGAGTTGCGCTCCCCGCGCTATTTGCGGCGTTTGAGCAACCCATAGACATCTTATGGATCGCCATTTTTGCCACGGTTTATCAACAAATTGAAAACTATATTTTTACCCCGAGAATCTCTACCGCGACAATGGATATTAACTCCGGTGTTGCCCTTGGTTCAGTTTTTGTTGGCGCTGCCCTCTTTGGTCCCATCGGAGCGATAATCGGAATTCCATTGGTAGCGATCGTGACTGCCGTCGTTGAGGCTTACGGACAACGATATGAACTGCACCCCGAGGTTCAAAGACGAACGCTCTCGCGGCGAATGAGAACACCCGTTGACATTATTCTTGATCGCAATGATTCAGAACCAGAATCAAAATCCGAGGCGACGTAACTGCTTTGGATCTCGCTGCCAGTCTTTGGCGACTTTTACCCGCAGATCCAAGAATACGGCGGTGCCCAAAAATTTCTCAATTTCAATCCGGGACTCAGTTCCCACTCGCTTGAGCCTTGATCCACCCTTGCCAATCACAATCGCTTTTTGGCTATCGCGCTCGACAAACAAGTTTGCGTAGATATCTGTCAGTGGGAAATTCTCCGGACGGTCTTCACGCAATGACATATCCTCGATTGTCACGGCTATGGAATGTGGTAACTCGTCTTGGACACCTTTGAGTGCTGCTTCACGAATGAGTTCAGCAATGAAAATTTCTTCGGGTTCATCAGTCACCGTGTCTTCGGGGAAAAACTGCGGACCCGGTGGCATGGCATTCATTAATTCATCAACGACTACGTCAACCTGGTCATTTGATTTTGCGGACACCGGAATAATCGAGTTCCAGTTCAGCCCGACTTCCTCACCCAACTTGGCGACTGCAAGCAACTGCTTCATCAGTTGTTCGGGGTTCACGAGATCTGTTTTAGTGACGAGTGCAAAGTTGATGCTTTTTGATAATGCCGCAATGGATGTAGCAATGAATCGATCACCTGGTCCAATCGTTTCATTCGCTGGAATGCACAATGCCACCGCGTCAACCGTTGAATAGGTGTCTTTGACTTCGTCATTGAGCCTTTGACCCAGCAGGGTTCGAGGACGGTGAATTCCAGGAGTATCAACCAGAATCAATTGGCCATCGGGCCTAGTGATGATTGCTCTGATCACCCGGCGGGTTGTTTGTGGACGATCTGAAGTTATGGCGACCTTGCTGCCCATCGCGGCATTGAGGAAAGTGGATTTTCCAGCATTTGGGCGCCCGACTATGGCCGCGAACCCACTCTTGAAATCTGCACTCGTCATCCGGTGACTACATCCGATCTCTGCGTATGTGGTGCCTGGGTTGTGACCGATCGCGAAAGAAGAAGTAGTGCAAGCAGTATTAGGACACATCCCACAACACCCATGACTGATATTGCCTCACCCAAAATTGTTACTGCCAAGATAGTGGCAACGAGTGGCTCGGCCAAATTCAGTGTTCCAATAGTTCCCGCTTGGAGCACCCGCATTCCCCTGCCGAACAACCAATAGGCAGCGGTGGTTCCCACCAAGCCCATCCAGAGGGCTGCCGTAATTCCCTCACTCGTCAAAATCCACGAGCCTGATGTGAGAGCAAATGGCAGCAGAATCAGTGCGCTCAAGGCAAATGATGCAGCTAGAACCGACGTGGAGGAAGCCCCCTCTCCCGTGAGCCGCGTACCGATGTTGGTGAACACCGCATAACTTGCAGCGGCAGTTAGGCCAGCCGCAATTCCACCCAATTGAATGTCGCCCTCAGGTGGTCTGCCCACGAGCAAGGCAAGTCCAATTACTCCAATGGCGGTTGCGGCCCACCACGCTCGACTGGGTCGGACACCATTCCACGCCCAGCCAAGCAATCCCGTGCACCACGGAGCCGCCGAGACAGTGATCAGCGTTCCTACAGCGACCCCCGCGAGTGAAACGCTGAGAAAGAAAAAGAACTGGAATGCGGCAACTCCCAAGCCCATGAGCCAGATGAGTGGCAGTCGGTAAAGGTGGAAAAAAGTAAACCCCCGAGCTAACACCACTAGCCCAATGGCGCCAAGAATGAGCCGCCAAGCAGCGATAGAGGCTGAACTTGCCTCGGGGATTAATAGTTGACTTACCGTGCCGGAGGTGCCGAAGAGAACGGCGGCTCCCAAGACGGAGAGAACTCCAGTTCGCGAACTAGTCTGTGTCACGTACCAAGTCTGTCTCGTTCATGCCAATATCTTCCAGCGGTTCACTAGGGATTACCCGAACAAAACCAATGCGGTTTCTGCGGTTAGTCCCTATCTCGGCGATCAAATCCCAGCCTTGAACGGCAATATGTGATTCCGCGATCGGGACCCGGCCGAGTCTTTTAGCCATGAGGCCCAAAACCGAGTCGACTCCCTCTTCCTCAGAGTCAATATCAATGTCAATCAGGTCTGCGAGGTCATCAATGTTCATCCGTGCCATCACCCGGAACCCACCATCTTCCAAGACTTCGACTTCGGGCGCTGCCGTATCGTATTCATCAGCGATCTCGCCCACGATCTCTTCAAGTATGTCTTCAATCGTGACGATGCCTGCAGTGCCACCGTACTCATCAACAACAATTGCCATGTGAACACGAGCCGCCTGCATGTCGCGCAATAGGTCGTCAGCTTGCTTACTGTCCGGCACAAAATAGGGAGGTCGCATGAGGTCTTCAACTTTTTCCGTATGCTCTGCATCACGGTATTCGAAAACTCTTTTGACGATGTCCTTCAGGTAGATAACTCCAACAATGTCGTCAGCGTTCTCACCGATGACAGGAATTCTTGAGAACCAAGAGCGTAGCCCGAGCGAGAGGGCCGAGCGGAGTGACTTATTGCGTTCAATGAAAACCATTTCGGTTCGAGGAACCATAACTTCACGCGCAAATGTGTCACTGAGTTCAAAGACCGAGTGAATCATCGCGCGTTCGTCGTCTTCGATTAACGAGTCACTTGACGCCATGTCAACCAGATCACGCAAATCAGCTTGGGAGTCAAATGGGCCCTGACGAAAACCTTTACCCGGTGTCAGCGCATTTCCCAGGTGGATCAGCAGCGTTGCGATTGGACCAAGAATTGCTGCGAGGAATCGTGCTGGTCCTGCACTCGCTAGCGCAATCTTTTCTGAATGAATTCGGCCCAGAGTTCGAGGCGCCACCCCTAGCCCAATGTAGGAAATCAAAATCAAAATTGCGGCAATGATTGCGAAAGCCCCAAGTAGCGGTACTTGGCCCTGGTCGGTCAACCAGTTCACACCGTGATAACTCACCAGAACAAAGGCCGTGATACTAGCGATTGTTGACACAAACAACAGCACGTTCACATAGCGTGGACGGTCATCTATGACGCTGAGAAGTCGAATAGACGCCTTACTTTGATCTAAATCTTCAATTCGCGAACGCGAGATGCGACTAATTGCGGTTTCCGAACTAATCAATAGCCCGGCTATCACGAGCAAAATAATTGACACTGAAACAATTACGATCATTGATTGAGCCATTCTTTGAGCAACGTGTCGGTCAACGTAAACATAAACCTGTGTTCCTCTTCCTCTTGGTGATCTAGACCGAGTAAATGTAAAATACCGTGAGTAACTAAGTATTCACACTCCTGTTGCAAGGTTCGACCAGACTCGACCATTTGTGCTGACAAATACTCGGGACAAATAACGATATCCCCAAGAAATCCACTCTCGCTAACAAGCCCCTCGGCCGGTAACGTGATTTCATCAATAGGAAATGACAGCACGTCGGTCGGCCCCGGCTCCTGCATCCAGTCTTCATGCAAAGTAGTCATTCGCTCAGAATCAATAAAAGTAATACTCATTTGCGCTTCCGGGTGAATCCTTAAGTACGTCAAGTGATGCGCGGCGAGTTCACCGATGGCAGCCAAGTCGATCGCAGCCCCGGTTTCATTATCAATTTCAATAAATTTATTGGTCAAGAGTCGGCGCTCACGGGTTTGATCGATCTCCTGAAGTCTTGCTCAGTTGCACCTCGTCATAGCGCTCGTAAGCGGCCACGATCTCCCCAACTAGTCGGTGACGAACAACGTCACTTGTCGTGAGCCGGCAAAATGCAACGTCATCGACGTTTTCCAAAATTTCGGAAACAACCCTCAACCCGCTGATAGTTCCCGAAGGCAGGTCCACCTGAGTAACGTCACCGGTCACCACCATGGTTGAACCGAAACCCAACCGGGTCAGGAACATTTTCATTTGTGCAGCCGAAGTGTTTTGTGCTTCGTCGAGAATAATGAAAGCATCATTGAGCGTTCTTCCCCGCATGTATGCCAACGGTGCGACTTCAATTGTTCCACTTGTGATCAGTCGGGGAATTGAATCCGGGTCAATCATGTCGTGCAGTGCATCATAGAGAGGCCGCAAGTAGGGATCAATTTTCTCCGACAAAGTTCCCGGAAGGAACCCGAGTTTTTCTCCAGCTTCAACGGCAGGTCGGGTCAGCACAATTCTGGTGACCTGCTTCGCCTGTAATGCCTGTACTGCTTTTGCTACAGCCAGGTAGGTCTTTCCGGTTCCTGCAGGTCCAATTCCAAAAACCACCGTGTTGTTATCAATCGCCTCCACATAGTTTTTTTGATTCAGCGTCTTAGGCCTAATTGTTTTGCCACGACTGCTCAAAATATTGGCGGTCATTAATTCACTGGGCCGAGTTCCCGACTTCATAAGTGAAATCGATCGGTGAACCGAGTCCGCGTTCAGGCTCTGGCCGGTGCGGATCATGGCGAGCATTTCACCCACCAACGTGTCAATCGTGTCAACTGACTTGTCTTCACCCTCGAGTGTGATTTGGTTGCCGCGCACCAAGATATCGACGTCGGGGAAGGCTCCTTCAATTAATCGAAGGTATTCGTCGGATGCACCTAATAAAGCCACCATTGGTTGTGAAGCAGGTACTTCAACTACTGTTCGGGTCATCCGGGTGGCCAACCCAGATTGCGTCCACCAACGACATGCGCGTGTGCGTGAAAAACACTCTGGCCAGCTTCCGGCCCGGTATTAAACACGGTTCGATAGTCGGTCAAGCCGGCATCTGCAGCAACCTTGTGGGTTGCCGCCAAAACAGCGACTGCCTGTGCGGGATTGTCTTGGGCCAAGGCTGCAGCATTTACGTGGTGCTCCGTGGGGATCACCAGAATGTGGGTGGGAGCCTGCGGATTGAGGTCCGTGAAAGCGACTACCTCCGGGGTGCGCAGCACAATATTGGCGGGGATATCCCCGGAAACTATCGAACAAAAGATGCAGTCAGGCATTGGTTAATCCTTGCACGCTGCCTCCGCTTTCGCTATCCCACTCCCCAGACGTGGAAAAAAGGTACGACGCTCCCACGACTCCCGCCGTTTCTGAGCGGAAAACATTGGTTCCCAAGCGCAAAGACACTGCGTTTGCGAAGAGTTCATGCTCGTGGGGACTCACTCCACCTTCAGGTCCAACGATGAGTAACACGGAACCTGAATCAATTTTCGAAGAGTCAGTTCTACCTGATTCACTCAACACGACCACATGGTCGTAGTCGGAGAATCTTTGAGCTAGCGCCTGTGATGTCATT
Organism: Candidatus Nanopelagicales bacterium; assembly: GCA_044336805.1. Classification (GTDB taxonomy): domain Bacteria; phylum Actinomycetota; class Actinomycetes; order S36-B12; family S36-B12; genus UBA4592. The sequence goes on along the minus strand of JBIIOS010000030.1, from coordinate 7,287 downwards.
GGTTCGTGAATCACGGGCGTCCATGATCTGCGGGATTGCTCGGTTGCAGCACGGGCCACATTTCCCCATTTCACCAACTGCTTTTCCGACTTCTCTTTATTCCACTTGACCACGCTGTGATCGGCTATCCATGGAATAAGACCGGTGACACCTACTTGGGTCAACATGTCTAAGGCGTTTTCTAACCGGTCACCCTTAATAAGTGCCTGAGCAACATCAATTCGAAGGGCCGGCATTGGATCCAACTGGATACTCCCCACTGCAAAGCGCCCCTCGAGGTCGACCGTCCCACTCATTCTTTTCCCGCGGCCATCAACGAGTTCAATCAATTCACTGGATTCAATTCGCATGACCCGAATGTGATGTTCAACCGATTTGGGCAGGGTTAACAGTGACCCAATGCCCGAGTTGCTCAGGAGTTCGGGTTCAACGAGGAAAACGGATGCGCTCACTTGTTGGTGAACGCCTCTTTGAGTCGCGAGAATACGCCCGTTCCGTCAGAGCGGGTCACAACTTCATTTGGTTTTTCATCACGCAGTTGCGCGAGCTGTTGTAGTAGATCTTGCTGCTCGGACGTGAGCTTGCGTGGAGTTTCAACATTGACGTGCACAAATAGATCTCCGCGCGTACTACTTCGAAGTCGCGATGCTCCCCTATTTTTAACGGTGACAATCGCACCGGACTGTGTGCCGGCTGGAACCGTGATGTCTTCCGGTCCATCGAGGGTTTCAATGTTTATTGTGGTTCCCAACGCAGCCGCGGTCATCGCGATAGTGATCACACAGTGGAGTTGATCACCCTGCCGTTCAAAGAGTTCGTGCCCTCGTACCACGATCTCGATGTAGAGATCACCCGCCGGTCCCCCGTTGGGACCTGCCTCGCCTTGACTTTGCAGTTGAATTCTCGTTCCCGTATCAACACCGGCCGGTATCGCAATTGTGAGATTCCGACGATGACGAACCCGTCCTTGACCAGAGCACTCGATACAGGGGTGCGGGATGGTCGTTCCATGTCCCTGACAGGCAGAGCACGGGCGCGATGTCATGACCTGTCCCAAGAAGCTTTGCTGCACCGATTGAATTTCCCCGTGACCTTTACACATGATGCAGGTAACGGTTGCGGTCCCAGCGGATAAGCCCGACCCCGTGCACTTTTCGCAGGCAATAGCGGTGTCCACCGCAATTTCCTTTTCCTGGCCGAAAACGGCTGCGGGCAAATCAATCGTGATGCTGATGAGTGCATCTTGGCCACGGCGAGCACGCCCGCGTGGTCCACGGCTTTGGCCACGACCGCCGAAAAATGCGCCCATAACGTCGCTGAAATCGAAGCCTCCCGAGAAACCTCCACCACCACGGTTACTCAGCGGATCACCACCCAGGTCATACATTTGACGCTTTTCGGGATCGCTCAATACTTCGTAGGCCGCTGTGACCATCTTGAATCTCTCTTGATGCTCCAGATCAGGGTTGACATCAGGATGAAGTTCACGCGCCAGTCGACGGTAAGCCTTTTTAATCTCCTCGGGGGTGGCCGTTCGGCTCACTTCGAGGAGTTCGTAGTAATCAGTTGCAGCGGTACTCATTAGCTCACTTAAGTTCGTTGTCGGAAAGGAATCGGCTCACATACTGGGCTACTGCTTGCACTGTGCTCATTGAGTTGGCGTAATCCATATTCGTTGGTCCAATTACACCAAGGGATGCCACCGGTCTACTTTCTTGTGCATAGTGCGAACTTACGATGGAAGTTGAATTCAGGCCCTCTACTTCATTTTCGTGACCTATACGCACGGAGAGTTTAGTTTCTGTACCGACCTCACCCAATAGTCGCAGCAGCACCACCTGCTCTTCGAGTGCTTCAAGGACTGGCTGAATGGTCATCGGAAAATCTTCGTTGTAACGGGCCAAATTAGACGCCCCGCCCAACACGACGCGCTCATCAAGTTTTTCCATTACCGTTTCCAAAATTGCCGCGATAACTGCATGAACCAGTGGACGGCTCTCTGCGGTGAACGTCTGTTCAAGATCCTCAACTCGTTGGGGAACAGATGAAAACGGTTGGTCAGCAATTGCAACCGAGAGCCGCTCCCTCAGGTCAGCCAACAAAATTTCGTCGATAGAAACCGAGCACTCAACAATGCGTTGCTCGACGCGGCCACTGTCTACAATCAAAATGATCATGAGCCGGTGCTCATTGAGTGGGATCAGTTCGATCCTGCGCACCTGGCTGCGCGAAAGTGAAGGGTATTGAACAATCGCGACCTGTTTGGTGAGTTGGGCCAGAAGCCGAACCGTTCGCGTCATAATGTCGTCTAGGTCAACCGCGTCAAAGAGAAAGCGGTCAATTCCTCTGCGCTCGGCGGCGCTGAGCGGTTTAATTTGAGCAATCTGGTCAACAAACATGCGGTAACCAAGGTCTGTGGGAATGCGACCGGCTGAGGTGTGTGGAGCCGTGATGTAACCCTCTTCCTCCAACGCTGCCATGTCATTACGGATCGTCGCCGGGGAAACTCCCAGTTGATGGCGATCCACGAGCGCCTTTGAACCCACGGGTTCATGGGTTGCCACATAATCGGAGACAATTGCTTGGAGCACGGCGAGTCGGCGTTCCTCGAGCATGTGCACCTCCAACTGTTGGTTGAATCACCGACGAAGTGCCGTCTTCCCTCATAGGGGCCGGGTGGAAGTTAGCACTCTGGCAACTGGAGTGCCAGTCTACGCCCGATTCGCGGATCCGTCAGCCCAGGAGTTCACGAATCACGCGATCAGCAAGCAAACGCTCGGAATCTGTGACGCGCACCACCCCGTTAGCGAATTCAACCGGGTCGATCACCCCCTGGAGGGCGAACTCCCGAGCGCGTTCGAGTTCCTGCGGATCGAGTTCAACAACCGGCAGCCCCGCCCGAGTCCTCAAGGCCAACATCACCTTTTCCACATGGATCTGCTCGGGGGTGAGTTCTTCCGTATCAACGTGCAGGGCATCGCCATTTTCCATAGCTTTCGCATAGGTTGCCGGATGCTTGTGGTTCACCCAACGCCGCCCATCAACATGGCTATGTGCCCCGGGACCAACCCCCCACCAGTTCGCACTCGTCCAGTACGCCTTGTTGTGTGAACTTTGACCACCGGGTTTGGCCCAATTGGAAACCTCGTACCAATTGAAACCGGCTAAGTGCAGCATCGTGTCAATTATGTTGTGGCGATCAGCGCACTCGTCGTCATCGGGTGGCGGCAACACCCCTTGATTGACCGCACGCGCCATCGCGGTTCCCGGTTCAACAATGAGTGAGTACGCAGCAACGTGATCGACTCCTGCATCAATGCACACGTTCACCGAGTCACGAACGTCCGAATCAGTTTCGCCAGGGGTCCCATAAATCAAATCCAGATTCACGTGCTCAAAGCCAGCTTCACGCGCCCATAAAGCCGCCTGCCCACTAGCGCCCGCGGTGTGAGTGCGCTGAAGAGTTGCCAGCACTGTGGGGGAAGCACTCTGCATGCCAAATGAAATGCGATTGAATCCGCCTTCACGTAACTCTGCCAGCATTCTCGAATCAACTGAATCGGGATTCGCTTCGGTTGTGATTTCTACTTCTGGACTCATCGGAAAATTATTTTCGATGCCCCGAAGAATCTGCGTCAGAGAATCAGAACCGATTAATGTGGGTGTTCCTCCACCAATAAATACTGTTGAGACAATCGGTGCATCAAGGGTGAGTGATGCCAGCGCGAGTTCACGGATCAACAGTTTGTGGAAACTCTCTTGTGAAACTCCGCCGCCTAACTGTTGCGCCGTGTACGTGTTGAAATCACAATAGCCACAAATGCTTGCGCAAAAAGGAATGTGAATGTAGAGCGAAAACGGTGCGTGGTTCTGGTAGGTCATTTCTTGGATGATGTGTCAGACGTCGACAGGACCGCGATGAAGGCTTCCTGGGGGACTTCAACGCTTCCCACCATCTTCATACGCTTCTTTCCCTCTTTTTGCTTTTCAAGAAGCTTACGCTTACGAGAAATATCTCCGCCGTAGCATTTAGCCAAAACGTCTTTGCGAACTGCCCGGACTGTTTCGCGGGTAATAATCCGAGCACCAATTGCGGCTTGGATTGGCACTTCGTACTGTTGGCGGGGAATAAGTTCCTTAAGTTTTTGCACGATAAGGACACCGTAAGCCTGTGACTTATCACGGTGCACGACTGCACTAAAAGCATCAACCGCTTCACCATGCAACAAGATATCCACTTTCACAAGGTCTGCTTCTTGCTCACCCGTTGGTTCGTAATCGAGGGATGCGTAGCCGCGGGTACGTGATTTAAGTTGGTCGAAGAAGTCAAAGACAATTTCCGCGAGTGGGAGTGTGTAACGCAATTCAACGCGGTCCTCGGAGAGGTAGTCCATACCAAGAAGCACGCCTCGGCGTTGCTGACACAGTTCCATCACTGCACCGACGAATTCACTGGGCAGAAGAACTGTCGCTCGAACGACAGGTTCAAAGATCTGTGAAAGCTTGGTTCCCGGGAATTCACTTGGGTTGGTCACCGTAATTTCTTTACCCGCATCGGTAATCACCCGGTAAACAACGTTAGGCGCGGTAGAGATCAACTCCAGATTGAACTCACGCTCAAGTCGCTCCCGCACAATCTCAAGGTGGAGCAATCCAAGGAATCCGCAACGAAAACCAAAACCAAGAGCGAGCGAAGTTTCGGGTTCATAGGTCAAGGCAGCGTCGTTGAGTTTTAGTTTGTCGAGGGCATCACGCAATTCGGGATAGTCCGAACCATCAAGTGGATACAGCCCGGAGAACACCATGGGCAGCGGATCACGGTAACCACCCAATGACTCGGTAGCGCCTCGCAGGGCCGTGGTAACGGTGTCGCCAACTCGTGACTGTCGAACGTCTTTCACTCCCGTGATGAGGTACCCCACCTCGCCCACACCAAGTCCCTCCGAGGGAATCGGTTCGGGTGAAATCACGCCAACTTCCAGGAGTTCATGGGTGGTCCCCAGGGACATCATTTCAATCTTGTCTCGTGTCCCGATTCGACCATCAACAACACGAACGTAAGTGACCACCCCGCGATAGGTGTCATAAACAGAATCGAAGATCAAGGCCCGCGCAGGTGCTGATGCATCACCTTTGGGTGGTGGAACTTTCTCGATGATGCGCTCAAGGAGTTCAGATACCCCCACGCCTGTCTTGGCGGAAACTTTGAGCACGTCAGCGGGATCACACCCAATGATGTGAGCAAGCTCGGCCGCGTATTTTTCTGGCTGGGCTGCGGGCAGATCAATTTTGTTGAGAACCGGAATGATCTCCATGTCGTTTTCCATGGCCAGATAAAGGTTCGCCAGAGTCTGGGCCTCAATGCCTTGAGCCGCGTCAACCAGAAGGACCGCTCCCTCACAGGCCGCCAAGGAACGGGAGACCTCATAAGTAAAGTCAACGTGACCTGGGGTGTCAATCAGATTCAAGATGTATTCCGTGCCGTCCGGTGCTTGATACGGCAGTCGAACGGCCTGGGATTTAATCGTGATCCCGCGCTCACGCTCAATATCCATCCGGTCCAGGTATTGCGCCCTCATGGACCTGGCATCAACCAGCCCCGTGTGCTGAAGCATCCGGTCAGCGAGTGTGGATTTTCCGTGGTCAATGTGGGCAATAATGCAGAAATTGCGCACCAAGGCTGGATCAGTGGATCCTGGGCGCGGACTACTCACGTTTTTTCCTCACATAAAAGATTCAGGGGCGGTATTTAGGGGTAGTGCCCGATGACCCCTAGCCTAGGGGTACTCTTTGACGGCTGTACAAACGAGACCACGACAAGCACACCACCAAGACAAGCACACCACCAAGACAAGAACTGAGAGCAAAGAACCACTATGGCAAATATCAAGTCGCAGAAGAAGCGTATTCTCACGAACGAGAAGTCACGCCTTCGCAACAAGTCCGTCAAGTCTTCCCTCCGCTCTGCCGTGCGCAAGTTCCGCGAGGCGCTAGCAACCGGTGACAAAGACGCAACGGTGAGCGCTGCCCGCGCTGCCAACCGCGAACTCGACATTGCAGTTCGTAAGGGAGTCATTCACCAAAATCAGGCCGCTAACCGCAAGAGTTCGATCTCAAAGCAAACAGCTGCTCTGTAAATCTTCACACCAATTTTTTGTGACCCGCACTCAATGAGTGCGGGTCACAAGTTTTTCTAGCTCAAATAGTTTCTGCTCTGGGTCCAAAGCCGAACCAATTGCGATCCCGCCTTTCATCGCGGGGTCAGCGTCTGCGAGCGCGACAACTAGGGCCGCCAATTTACGTTGATCTCCGCTCCAACGAGACCACTGTTTGCGCAGGGTCTTCACTTTCCATGGTGGCACGCCGGCTTCACGGGCAACGTCATTCTCGCTCGCGCCTGCCACGGACCCTCCGACCAAAATCATCGAGCGCAACCCATTGGCCAGAGCGGTAATCGTGGTGACCCCGACGCGCCCCGGGTCTGATTCCAACGTGCTCTGCCGTAATAACTTAATTGCTTCAGCAGTCTTTTTATCCCAGAGCGCGTCCGAGATCGCATAACCACTTATGGGCGCGGTCCCCTCAAAAAATGCCCGCACATGAGTTTCATCGATCGGGTCAGCTTCCACATCGCTGCACAATTGGCCAATTGCATTTGTCAGCGCTGATAGGTCTTGCCCGAATGACTCAACCAGGAGGTTCAGTGCATCGGGGGTCATCTTTCGCTTTCGTCGGGTAACTTCTTTGGTCAGGAAAGCGGTCGTGTCTGACCCGCGCTTAATTTCTTTACAATCAATTTTCTCGCCACCAGCCTTGATGGCAGCATCAATGAGCGGCTTGCGCTTGACCCCACCCGGGTGGGTGAGTAACAGCCACACGTTTTCCGGTAGGTCCGCCATGACTGCCTTAAGCGAATCAACGCCTTCATCATTGAGATCATCGATACCTTCAATAATCACCAGGACGTCTTCCCCAAAGAGGGTCGGTGCACACGCTTGGGCAATATTTGCCGAAACGTCATCATGTGAAGCGTCAACAATGATTCGAGTGATATCAGGGACCTCTTGGGTGACTGATGCAGTTACGTTTACTTTGACCCGATCTACGAGCACGGTTTCACTTCCGACCGCGATGGTGATCCGATTAGGCACACCCAAGCATTGCATAAGGACCTCACCTTTGAGTGACAGCGCTCCACACCCCCTCGGGAGTTAGTGAGAGTGATACGGCGCCGTCTAGGTCCGTCCGATAAATCTCTGAACCACCCCAGGCATCCAATGCCTCGGG
>JBIIOS010000153.1:0-4355 GCA_044336805.1 Candidatus Nanopelagicales bacterium | reverse complement strand
AGTCACAAAAAATGGATGGCAGGGGTGTGTGTTAACCCAGCCGACTAAGGGCCACAACGGTGACGTCATCAGTGTGCCAACGTGGGGAAATCTCACGAATATGCGCTACAAGTCGTTCCACAATTTCAGCCGGGTTCTGTCTCACGGGTGCATCAAGGCCCCGAAGAATCCGAATGACTGCTTGGGTTTCCACGGTAGCGCTGTGCGCACCTTGTCCCTCAAGGAAACCATCGGTAACCCCAAGAACAAGGTCCCCCGGCGTGAACGGATGAGTGCGCACCTCCCATTCACCACCAAGGGATGAGATCAGGGGACCCGTTGTCTCCAGATTGAATAGTTCTTTATCGTGAGTGATTCCGATACCTGGTGGGTGACCGGCGTTGAGCCAATGCAATTCATTTGCTTCAACATCGACCAAGATCAACAACGCGGTCACGAATGCGTCATCGTTCTTTGTTGATTCTGCTGCAAGCTCGACGGCCTCGGAAAGGGTGAGTCCCTTCGATAGTGCCGTGCGAATGATTGCCCGGATACGCAGTGCCACCACGCTGGCGGCAGGTCCGTGACCCGAAACGTCAGCAATCATAAGGGCAACTTGAGTGTCACTCAAAGGAATGTAGTCCCAGTAATCGCCGGCAAGTACGCCTTCAGCGGTTGCTGCTAGTCCCGCTATTGCGATACCCGGGCAATGCAGTGAACTATTTACCTGCATCTCATTCCTGATCGCAGCAACAAGAGGGGCGTCCTGGGTTAATCCCTTCCGAGCAGCCGATGCTTCATCAATTTCGCTAACAAGTTGACGTCGCAGTAACTCTGCATCCTTGGCCAGTGATGCCAACTCGGGTGGACCCAAAGGTTCGATTGGATGAGTATGCATTGGGTCACGCGTTGAAAGTTGCAGGTCCTTGCGAATATCCATTAGTGGGAAAATTACCCAACGTTGGAAGTAGATGAAGTAAGAAACAAATCCGGCAACGAGTAATAACCCGCCGAAAATCAGGAGAAATCCAAGTGTCCGGGCACTTCCTGCAAGTTCGTCACTTGCCTGTGTTCGCTGAACCTCAATTTCATTTTGTAAGGCTGTTGTCGCTGCAATCATCGAATCAAATGTTGCCCACGCTCGTGCTTTATTCGTGCTGCGCGCACCTTTGGGTTGTCTGCCGTCTGCCATGGCTTCTAGGGTGGGTTCGGCATCAGCACTCACCCAGGCACGCTGTGCCGCCGCCGATGACTCTACGAGGGCTGTGAGCTCGGGATAATCCGTTCCTAGGAGCTCATAGAGATTGTCGGTCATGACATTTGTTGTCGAAATTGAACTTTGGTACCCGGCTAATGGAGTCTCGTTACCCGTTAACACGTAGTCGGATAGATCACCAGAGGCAGCAGTTTGACCAAGCAGCAGTGAGTTCGCCATCTGCGATGCGGGAGACAGGAGGTCATTTATTCTTGACTGTGAATGTGAAACAGACAGGAACGTGGTGATCACCAAAATGAGTCCAAGAAGGATCACTCCGAGACCGGTGCCCGAAGCAATAAGCGCTCGCCTGCGTAGGGTCATCTGGCAAGTTTACCCAACACAGTAATTGGAGACACGGATTTTACCGTTAGTGGCCATAGGCTTTAGCTGTGAGCAACAGAATCCCAAAAGCAACCTATGAAAAGGCACTTCTCGAACTCCAAGCGGAGCTGGTGACACTACAAGAGTGGACCAAGGTCGAAGGCAAGCGAATTGTGGTCATCTTTGAGGGACGTGATGCTGCGGGTAAAGGTTCCACAATCAAGAGGTTTACTCAATATCTCAACCCCCGGCTCGCCCAAATCGTGGCCCTTCCGACTCCATCGGAGCGCGAGAAGGGTCAATGGTATTTCCAAAAGTACGTGAATCATCTTCCAACGCGAGGGGAAATTCGATTTTTCGATCGATCCTGGTACAACCGCGCCGGTGTTGAAAAGGTCATGGGCTACTGCACATCAGATGAGTACCGAAGATTCCTCCATCAAACTCCAGTATTTGAGCGAATGTTAATCGAAGATGGAATCATCCTGCGGAAATACTGGTTCAGCATCAGCGATGCGGAACAAACTCGTCGGTTTGAATCGCGGATAAAAGATCCCATGCGTCGATGGAAGTTTTCACCATCGGATTTAGAATCCGTCAAGAAGTGGGAGGAGTACTCAAAAGCTAAAGATGAAATGTTTGTTTACACCGATCTACCAGAGTCGCCGTGGTTCGTTGTTGAAGCTGATGACAAGCGTGCAGCCAGACTCAACTCAATTCACCACTTCTTAAGCACCATCGACTACTCAACTCCCGAGGTGAAAAAGATGACTCTGCCTAAACGCCCAGCCGAGTCTGACTACGTTCGCCCACCAAGAGACTCCAACCGCTATGTCCCTGACTTTGCGAGCACGCTGTTGAAGAAAAAGGAAACATCCCCTAAATTAGGGTAGTGATTAATAACGGTCCTCGTCTTCGTCCGGACCTCGAGGCTTTACCGTCTTATAAAGCCGGTCAGCGCCCAGCGCCGCGATCAGACATAACGACCTTCAAGATCTCAAGTAATGAGAGCCACTTCGCGCCTCTTGCCAGCGTTCAGGATGCGATTGTTGCTGCAGCAACAGAAATAAATCGGTACCCCGATCCATTTTCAACCGAGCTTATTGCGGCCATAGCCCATCACTTTGGAGTTCCGGCCGAGCACATCGCATTGGGAACCGGAAGTGTCGCGCTGTGCGGCCAGATAATTCAGTCAGCAGCCGGACCCGGTGACGAGATTATGTACGCCTGGCGAAGTTTTGAGTCCTACCCAATTTGGACGGGGATTGCGGGAGCACAAAGTACCCAGATCCCACTTAAATCTGATGAAACCCACGACCTTGATGCAATGCTGCAAGCGATTACCCCAGAGACCCGGGTGATATTTGTTTGTTCACCAAATAATCCAACGGGTCAGATTGTTGACCCAGTTGAGCTCGAACAATTCATAGCGGCGGTTCCGAGCGAGATTGTGATTGTGCTCGACGAGGCATATATTGAATATGTCCCGCCAGAAAAACGAAGCGATTCAATTCGCCTGTATCGCGAGAATTCGAATGTTGTTGTCCTTCGTACTTTTTCAAAGGCATATGGATTGGCTGGATTACGTGTTGGTTTCACCATCTCACAGGAACCGATCACTAATGCTCTTCGTAAAACCGCTCTACCATTTGGAGTTTCCTCAATTGCGCAAGCTGCTGCAATCGCATCGATCAACGCCGAGAGTGAATTATTTGAACGGGTTTCATGGGTCACAGCAGAACGAAACCGCGTCGCCAGCGAACTCACTGCAATGGGTTACAAATTAAACCCGAGTTACGCGAATTTCGTTTGGCTTCGACTTGGGACACATTCTGATGTATTGCATCAAGCTTTGGAGCAGTCAGGTTTATCTGTTCGACCTTTTCCAGGCGAAGGACTCCGCATCTCAATTGGTGAAACTGAGGCAAATGATCGGTTTATTGAGGTTGCTCGGCAAGTCGCAAGCGAGTCCGGCGCTCTCCGGTAACGACAAGTGCCACACCGCCGACCACAATTGACAATCCAATAATTACATCGCTGGTAATAGCTTCATTGAGAATTACTAAGCCAAGAATTACGGCAACCACCGGGTTGACATACGCGTAGGTTGAAACTAAAGACATAGGTGCGTTGTTGAGTAACCACACAAATGCGCTGTATGCCAATGCCGAGGCTACAACTAGAAACCACCAGCCGATCCACGACTCTGCAGTGATAACGCCAAAATCCCAGCGCTCCCCGATGAGTGCTCCGACTACAACGAGGAAAACACCTGCTGTTGCTAACTCGATGACGGCTGTTGTCATGGGTTCTTTTGGTTGTTCGTAACTTGTTGACCGATAACTAAAAAATGCCCACGAGAAACTACCGAATGCAATAGCGATAGACCAGATTGCAACTTCAGTGGTACTTGCACCACTTACCGATGTCGTTCCGCCGGGGAGCAGCATGAGAATTAGCCCGATGAGGCCGATGCCAACTCCGAGCGAAGTGAGACGAGATGGGCGATCACCCGCACGTAAGCGAAAGAAAATTATCCACAGAGGCATAACTGAAACGATGAGTGCTGCAATGCCCGACGGGACATACTGCTGCGCGAGGGTGAGAATACCGATTGATAGTCCGAGAATGGAAATTCCCATGAAAGCGGCGCCACGTGCCTGCGCCCGGGTCACATTAAAAGCGCTGGGACCTTTAAAAAGTAGAACGATTGTACCTAAAACTAGGGAAGCGGTAATAAAGCGTGACCCACTTCCGAGAAGGGGCTGCATTGATTTCACCATCAGTGCGATACCCG
>JBIIOS010000045.1:0-13225 GCA_044336805.1 Candidatus Nanopelagicales bacterium | reverse complement strand
AAACCGCGCCCTGGTGGTCGCACACTCAGACGAAGAACGGGTGATCAAACTCGGGCAGCCCTTAATTGATCAAAAACTTCGCGCGGGGGACACTCTTCTGTGCGACATGCGCAATGGAGTGGCTGTCGAAAAAATTGCTCGTGCTGAGGTTGAACAACTCGTTCTTGAAGAAGTTCCCGACATCCACTATGAGGATATTGGTGGACTCGGTGAACAGATTGAGGCGATCCGTGATGCCGTTGAGTTGCCGTATCTACATGCCGATTTATACCTGGAACACAAGCTCAGGCCGCCAAAAGGGATCTTGCTTTATGGTCCTCCCGGTTGCGGTAAGACTCTCATTGCCAAGGCAGTTGCGAATTCATTAGCCCAAAAGGTTGCGGAGAAGACGGGAATGGGGGAGGGGCGCTCCTACTTCCTCAATATTAAGGGCCCAGAATTACTCAACAAATATGTCGGTGAAACTGAGCGCCATATTCGACTCGTGTTCCAACGTGCGCGAGAGAAGGCTTCGGAGGGTATGCCCGTAATCGTGTTCTTCGACGAAATGGATTCGCTGTTTCGAACACGCGGCACCGGTGTGAGCAGCGATGTTGAAAATACAATTGTGCCCCAACTGCTGAGTGAGATTGACGGTGTTGAAAGCTTGGAGAATGTCATAGTGATCGGTGCGAGTAATCGCGAAGACATGATTGATCCGGCAATTTTGCGACCCGGTCGACTTGATGTGAAGATCAAGATTCAACGGCCTGATGCGCAGGCTGCTGCCGCGATTTTCTCCAAATATCTCACCGCAGATCTGCCCCTTCATGAGGAGGATCTAGCTGAGCACTCAGGTGATCGTGACGCTACAACCGCGGACATGATTGCTCGGGCAGTTGAGCGTATGTACACCGATATGGATGAGAATCGCTTCCTGGAAGTCACATATGCCAATGGCGATAAGGAAGTGTTGTACTTCAAGGACTTCAATTCGGGTGCCATGATTGAAAATATTGTTTCTCGGGCTAAAAAATCCGCGATCAAGGATTTCCTGACGTCCGGTCAGCGAGGAATTCGTGTTCAACACCTGCTTGATGCTTGTATTGATGAATTCCGTGAGAATGAAGACCTGCCGAATACGACAAACCCTGACGACTGGGCTCGTATCTCGGGGAAGAAGGGGGAGAGGATTGTCTTTATCCGTACCCTGATTGAAGGTAAAAAAGGTACTGAACCGGGTCGTTCGATCCGGACGCTGTCCAATACCGGTCAATACTTGTAGTCATTTGTTCCTTCGACATCCACTGTCGATAGGCCCTTGAGAATTAAAGGTTGTCATGAGTGTTAATCGGATAATGGGAATCGAAACCGAGTACGGGATAACCGTCCCCGGCCACCCAACCATGAATGCCATGGTCACTAGTTCACACATTGTCAGCGCATACGCACGTTTAAGCGGGCTAGATCAAGGGTTACATGCACGTTGGGATTATGACCGCGAGTCTCCTTTACGAGATGCCCGCGGCTTTGATCAGAGTCGCGCGGACGCAGACCCCAGCCAGTTGACCGATGACATGGAGCTTGGACTGGAAAACATTATCCTGACAAATGGCGCGCGGCTCTATGTGGATCACGCACACCCAGAGTATTCAAGCCCCGAAGTAACGAATCCACGTGATGCGGCCCTGTGGGACAAAGCGGGTGAGGTGATTATGCATCAAGCAGCACTATTTGCCCCAAAGTTTGACGGTGTCCAAATCAAGTTGTACAAAAACAATGTTGACAACAAAGGCGCGTCATATGGCACACACGAGAACTACTTGATGGCTCGCCAAACGCCATTTACAAACATTGTGCGACTGCTGACACCGTTTTTTGTTACGCGGCAAATATTTACCGGAGCTGGTCGACTCGGTCGGGGTCAGGAAGGAACGGTCAAGGAATTCCAAATTTCCCAGCGGGCCGACTATTTTGAAGCCGAAGTGGGGCTCGAAACGACATTGAAACGCCCCATTATTAACACCCGTGACGAACCGCATGCGGATCCAGAAAAATACCGTCGCCTGCATGTCATTGTGGGTGATGCAAACATGTCAGAGAAAGCCACGATGCTCAAAATGGGCACGACTTCGCTCATTCTGGCTCTCATAGAGTCCGGCTTCGAGGATTTTGCCCAGTTTGATTTGGCCAATCCGGTAGCTGCCATGTCCAAAGTTTCTTATGACACCTCGATGCAAAATGTGCTTTTGATGTCGAATGGAACATCAATGCGCGCAATTGACATTCAGTTCGCATACCTCGAAGCGGTTCGTTCATATCTATACGAACACACCAAACCTGACGCGCAGAGCGCTGAAATTCTCGACTTGTGGCAACAAACTTTGGATTCCCTTAATGACCAAACGGGGGAACATGCAGTGGCTGCTCGCTACATTGACTGGATCGCCAAGTTCCAGTTGATGCAGGGCTACCGCGATCGCGACTCTCTGGGATGGGATAGCCCGCGCTTATCGTTGATAGACCTGCAGTACAGCGATATTGATCCAGCCCGAGGAATCGCCATCAAACTTATGAACAAAGGGGCAATCGACACCCTGTTCACCCACGACCAGGTCGAGCTTGCGAGCTCTGAAGCCCCACACGACACCCGGGCGTACTTCCGTGGGGAGTGCGTCCGGCGTTACCCACAAAATGTCGCTGCGGCCTCGTGGGACAGCATAGTTTTTGATACAGGGGGAGACACACTCCTTCGGATTCCTACCCTCGAGCCGCGAAAGGGAAATCGAGCATCGATACAGGACCTTCTCGACCAAAATGAGAGTGCAACGGACCTACTCAATTCGTTGCGGTCCCACGACTAGCAGTTAGGCTGAGCCCATGCCATCCCATGACAGCAACCAGATAAAGCGATCCCGTCGGGACGAAGACCAGGTAGAGCAGGACAGCTCGGTAACTTCGACGAGGAATAATGCCGAATTGGATAGTGAGGTGGATTCACTCCTGGATGAAATCGATGAGATCTTGGAAGTCAATGCTGAAGATTTTGTTAAGTCGTTTGTTCAAAAAGGTGGCCAGTGAACCCGGAGTCCTCGTTCGCCACACATTTGCAATCCCAGGGGAAGCTTCCTACAGCAATCCCGATAGGACCCTCACCTGAGCACCTTGCACCGCATGGAACCACAATTGTGTCCCTGCGTCACTCCGATGGTGTACTCATGGCCGGGGATCGCAGGGCAACAATGGGAAACATCATCGCGCAGCGTGATATTCAAAAAGTATTCCCAGCAGACACCTATTCCTTGATTGGCATTGCGGGTTCGGCAGGAATCGCCTTGGAACTCGTCCGCCTTTTTCAGGTCGAGCTCGAGCATTATGAAAAAATTGAGGGCACCTCTTTGTCGTTGAATGGCAAAGCTAATCGACTCTCAAGCCTATTGCGTTCTAATCTTGGTCTCGCGATGCAAGGATTGGCGGTAGTTCCACTTTTCGCAGGCTTCGATAGTGAATTGAATGTGGGCCGCATATTTTCTTATGATGTAACGGGCGGTCGCTATGAAGAGCATGATTTTTATGCGGTTGGTTCTGGATCACAATTTGCAAGAGGGGCGCTCAAAAAGATAAACGCACTTGATCAAAGCGAGGATGAAGCCATTGCTGCGGCAATCGAAGCATTATTTGATGCTGCCGACGACGACAGCGCAACGGGTGGGCCCGACATAAGCCGTGGAATTTTTCCGGTGATTTACACTGCTGGCCCAAACGGAGTCAGAGAAATTGACACCGATCGCATTGCGCAACTTTCCCAAGCGATGCTCCAGCGACGTTCCACAGAACCCAATGGTCCTCGAGCGCATTTAATTAAGGGTCGGGATTCCGCATGAGTATGCCGTACTACGTCTCACCCGAACAGATCATTGCTGACAAAGCAGAGTTCGCGCGTAAAGGAATCGCTCGTGGGCGTTCCGTAATTGTGGCCAGTGCCAGTGATGCAATTTATTTCGTTGCTGACAACCCTTCACGCGCACTGCATAAAATTGGTGAGATTTACGATCGTATTGGATTTGCGGCAGTGGGGCGGTACAACGAGTTTGAAAACCTGCGGGTGGCAGGAGTGCGTCTTGCTGACACTCGCGGTTACTCCTACGACAGAGCAGACGTAACCGTTCGAACCATTGCCAACGCATACGCCCAAACCCTGGGGAGTATTTTCATAGAGGCTGCCAAGCCATTTGAAGTTGAAATCGCCGTTGCCCAAGTAGGTGGGACTCCGGATCAAGATCAGTTGTATCGAATTTCATTTGATGGCTCAGTTCACGATCAAGCTGGATTTATCTGCATGGGCGGCGACAGTGAGACTGTAGGAAGTCACATGGAAGAGAACTGGAAAATTGGCGACAGCGCCCAGGACACGCTCCATGCCGCCGTCAATGCACTCTACCCAGAAGCCAAGCCCGACATCACTTCTTTGGAGGTTGCCGTACTGAGCAGAAAAGGTGACGGCCGGCGCTTCAGTAGGTGTTCCGCCGAATTGATAACAGAACTATTGAGCTAGGGGAGCGCCTCCGCTATGCAGCGCCGAATTTTTGGCATCGAGACGGAATACGGTGTGACGTGCACTTTCAAGGGTCAGCGGCGTCTCAGTCCCGATGAAGTTGCTCGGTATCTGTTTCGACGCGTCGTTAGTTGGGGTCGCAGCAGCAATGTCTTTCTGTCAAATGGAGCCAGACTCTACCTAGATGTTGGGTCACACCCCGAGTACGCGACGGCTGAATGTGATGATTTCATTGAACTACTCGCACAGGATCGAGCCGGCGAACGAATACTTGAGGGCTTAAGTGTTGAGGCCGAGGAGCGGCTGGTTCAAGAAGGTATTTTCGGTGACGTTTATCTGTTTAAGAACAACACAGATTCGGCAGGGAATTCATACGGATGCCATGAGAATTATCTCATCGATCGATCAACCGACTTCGCAAATCTTGCACAGGTCTTCATACCATTTTTGATCAGTCGACAAATCTTGGTCGGCGCCGGAAAAGTTGTGCAGACACCGCGCGGATCAACCTACGCGGTTAGTCAGCGCGCCGACCATATTTGGGAAGGTGTATCCAGCGCAACGACTCGTTCGCGACCCATTATCAACACTCGGGATGAACCACACGCGGATGCTGACCTTTACCGGCGACTTCACGTAATTGTTGGCGACAGCAACATGAGTGACACAACGAACTTACTCAAAGTCGTATCCGCGCATTTGGTGCTTTCGATGATTGAATCAGGCGCAGTCATGCGTGACCTCAGCCTTGCTAATCCTATTAGAGCCATCAGGGAGATTAGTCACGATACGACAGGTACTCGAACGGTGAAACTGGCCAATGGAAGGGAAATCTCAGCTATTGCTATGCAAAGCGAGTATTTCCAAAAGGTCTCTGATTTTGTTGCCCGAAATGAGATTGTCGATCCAGTCACCCAGCAGGCGATGGAGTTGTGGGAAAGGTCAATAAAAGCTGTCGGTTCGGGCGACCTGCACCTCATCGATCGTGAAATCGATTGGGTGATCAAATTACGTCTGATTGAGCGCTACATGCGCAAAAACGACATGACCCTCGAAGACGCTCGGATTGCGCAACTTGACTTGGCCTACCACGATATCCGTCAGGACCGCGGCCTGTTCTACCTTCTCGAGCGCGGCGGGGCTGTGGATTCGATCCTCACAGCCGAGCAGATTGAAACTGCAAAAAACATCGCTCCGCAAACCACGCGCGCAAAGTTGCGAGGTGACTTTATTTCACGGGCTCAGGAGCGCCGCCGGGACTACACGGTCGACTGGGTACATCTCAAACTCAATGACCAAGGGCAGCGCACGGTCCTTCTCAAAGATCCTTTCCAACACACCGATGAACGTGTTGATCGGCTCATCGCCTCAATGTAGGCCTAATTGAGATTTGCAGGTATTCTGTGGGAGTGAGAAAACAATTATCCAGTACGGTCATAGCTTTATCCGCTCTCGTCTTACTGTCGGGTTGCTCAAGCAGCCAAGATGCAGACCCTGAATTCCCCGATTCTGGAGCCAGTTCTGGACCATATTCAGTGAATGACTGCGCTACTTTGGGCTCACCCATCATCTCGGAAACGGCGCCCCCTGGACTTGCAGTCAACGGACTTGTGATCGGCGAAGATGCAGTTCCCACGATCAGCGTTGGGCCTGAATCGGTCCCCGCCATCGAACTCAATTCACAGCAACTCATCGCTGGCAGTGGCGCAAGCGTTGCCGTTGGGGACACCATCACCGTCAATTATTGCGGAGTAGGGCAAATTACCGGCGCGCTCTTTGATTCATCATGGGGGCGTGGTGAGCCAGCCACTTTTGATCTCATTCCCGGAGGGCTCATCGAAGGGTGGACTCAGGGTGTGCCCGGAATGCAGGTCGGAGAGCGCCGTTTGCTTCAGATCCCAGGAGATTTAGGCTACGGCGCTAATCCACCGGGTGGAATTGAAGTTGATGAAACCCTCATTTTTGTTGTCGAACTTGTATCCATCGGTTAATTATTAATCTCCCATTTATCAAGGAAGTTGGAAGCACATGTCTGAGTTAACAAAGCCTGAAATTGATTTTATTGAGGGTCCAGCACCAACCGAGCTGGTAATCACGGATGTTGTTGTGGGGACAGGCGCGGAAGCTACACCCGGCGCAACTGTTGACGTGCACTACTTGGGGGTCGAATTTGAGACCGGGGAGCAATTTGATGCTTCATGGGATCGCGGGGAGAGCATCAATTTCCCCCTCTCTGGTCTCATTGCAGGTTGGCAAGAAGGAATTCCCGGAATGAAGGTGGGAGGACGCAGACAACTTGTCATCCCGCCAGCGCTCGCTTACGGTGAATCAGGTGGGCATCGTCTGTCGGGCAAGACACTCGTGTTCATCATTGACCTTCTCGGCGTTAAATAGACAACAGTGCATTAATGCCTCGACGCGACAAAACGGAACGACTACTCAATTTAGTATTCGCTCTGATGTCAACCCGTCGGGCGATCTCGCGTGCCGATATTCGGGACAACGTTGCGGGCTACGAAGATGCACACTCAGATGAAGCCTTCGAGCGGATGTTTGAGCGCGACAAAGATGAACTCCGCTCAATGGGTCTGCCGATTGAAACAGTGACCGACACCATGGGCGACATCTTGGGTTATCGGATCCTCCCTAGCGAATACGAGTTCGTGGATCTGGAACTGAGCCCTGAAGACCTGATCGTGCTGGGAGTTGCCGCTCAAGTGTGGGACCAAGCGGTGTTGAGCGCACCAGCACAAAGCGCACTGCGCAAAATCGAAGCCAAATACGGTAAGAGTGTTGTGTCTCCGCCCGCTGAGTTGTCGGGTCTTGTGAAGTTGCAGGCGCATGACGTCTCGCTACCGATATTGCTTCGGGCGGCGCGTGAAAAACGAGTTGTAAAATTCAATTATCAGAATCGCACCGGGCTGCAATCGGCTAGAAGTATTGAACCGTGGGCCGTTCTTTGCCGAGAGGGGCACTGGTACTGCATCGGTTTTGATCTGGATCGGCAGGAGCAGCGAACTTTTAAGCTTCCAAGAATCCAAGGTGGTGTTAAATTGACCGCCCAAGCTCACGCTGCTCCGCGTCCTGAGAATCCCTCAATGCAAATTCCTCAAGTTGAAGAGTTGATTACTGCAAAGATCATCGTTGTTCCCAATAGCGGAGCAATGTTGCGCCGGAATGCTTCTTCAATTGTTCACAACGAAGCCGGCGATCTTTTGACTGTCCATGGTTCACTCTCTGATTTAACCCAGTGGACACTGCTCGCCTTGGCCGATGTCATCAGAATTGATTCACCTCCGCTTACGGAATCGGTACTGTCGGCGAGCGAACGAATACTTGAGGAACATCTTGTTGTGGCCGCGAGTGGTGATTCCCATGGCTGAGCAAGTCTCTGATCGAATTTCTCGGCTACTCGCTTTAGTTCCTTGGCTAGCACAGCGCCCAGGGATATCTCTGACACAGACAGCTGAACATTTTGGTATTAGCGTGGAGACGCTAACAAAGGATCTCTGGCAGCTCGTTTTGTGCGGTCTTCCGGGTTATGGGCCTGATCAACTCGTCGACATTGATTTTTGGGACGATGATCGAATCTGGGTGCACGACCCGCAAACGTTGACGGTCCCCATGCGTATCAGCTCTGACGAGGCTATCGCGTTGTCGATCGCACTTCGACGAATGAATCAGATTCCTGGAGTGTCAGAGAAGGACACGATCAGCCGGCTGATTGTAAAAATGGATACCGTAACTGGTTCAGCAGTCAGTGTGGTGGTGACTTCCAGCGAAGATCAAATTGCAAAGAGTGCAATGATTGAATCTGCACTGGCTAACAACCTTTCATTGAGTTTCGATTACTCAACAGCGAGAGATGATCATTCGCGTCGAACAGTTGCCCCAGTAAGAGTGTTTAGTGTCGATGATTATTTGTACCTAACGGCATGGTGCGAGCAAGCTGAGGCGGTTCGCTCATTCCGCTTTGACCGGATGTCTGAGCTCACATCCGGTGAGCCGCTGGATCACGCTGATCTGGAGCCAACGGTTGAAGTGACCGGTTTATCAGACTTGACCTTGGCTCCCACGGCCCTTGTTCGCATTGATCAAGCCATTTCCTGGGTCACTGAAGAAGTCTGGGTGACACGTGTACCGGACAACATTGGATTGCTCAAGGATGGGCAGATCTTGATTAGCGTGCCCTATTTGTCTAAGGAATGGCTTATCCGTTGGATCCTGTCCATGAAAGGTGCCGCCACCGTGGTCGAACCAACCGCATTCGCCAAGGAGATCAGCGAATTGGTGTCCCAATCAACGGTCCGCCTGAGCAAATAACACAAAGGCCGGCGTACAATTTGACGGTGAAGTAGGATATTGTGACCGCCAAAGGGCAGTTGATAGTGGAATCCACGGGGCAGGAAAGGGATCACATGTTCAGTAATCTCAAAGGCTGGGAATGGCTCATCATCGTGGCCTTGATTCTTTTGTTGTTTGGGGCAAAGCGTCTGCCCGATGCTGCACGCGGCCTGGGCCGTTCCCTCCGGATCTTCAAGGCGGAAACGAAAGGTCTCGTGAATAACGAATCCGACGAGCAAGTAAAAGCGGTTGAGCCGAAGAACTCTGAAGCCAAGGCAGTTCAACCCGGTACCACTGACTCGACAGAAACCGAAGTGAGCGCAGAAACACAGCCCGCTTCGCCCACTGAACGTTAGCTGTAGCTAGTGGCCCTGCGCGAAAAGCAGGAGTCGGTCGGCATGCCGCTGATCGAGCATTTGCGGGAGTTGCGATCCCGGTTAGTAAAAAGTGGGATCGCTATTGCTATCGGCATGATTATCGGCTGGATTTATTATGCCGAAATCTTTGCTTGGATAAGCGAGCCTTTCACCTACGTCATCGAAGAAGCCAAAGCAAACGGCCAAGATGTTGTTCTGGCACTTACCGGGGTAGCCGATCCATTCGTTCTGCAAATTCAAGTTTCCGCTGCTGCCGGGCTCGCCCTGAGTTCACCGGTGTGGCTTTATCAGACCTGGAGATTCGTAACTCCGGGCTTACACCGCAATGAAAAGAAATGGGCGCTCGGTTTTGCCGCCGTCGCTACACCGCTATTTGCTGCCGGGATAGCCCTCGCTTATGTTGTAATGCCCCTTGGCTTAGAAATACTGCTCGGATTTACTCCCGATAACGTTGAAAACATTGTCTCTGTAGACCGTTACCTATCATTTTTCCTTCGGACAATCTTGGTCTTTGGGGTGGGATTCTTAACCCCCCTACTTATTGTCTTGTTGAACTTTGCCGGAATTCTCTCGGGTAAACGACTAGTTTCATGGTGGCGTTGGATTATTTTTACAGTTCTCATTTTCTCCGCTATCGCAACCCCTACGGGTGACCCCATCAACTTAATGCTGCTCGCCGGTCCGATCATGCTCCTTGTCATTATCGCGGTCGGGATCTCACTGCTCAATGATCGTCGACGGGCTCGAAAATCTCGAATCTCTGGTTTCGGTGAACTTGATGACGACGAAATTTCACCACTTGACGTAGATCGAGAAGATTGACGCTCCGCGGCTAGACTGTCGGTATGACCTCCGCGGCCGAAAAGTATGCCGCATCCCGTTTGCGAGCCCAGGACAATAAAACCATGGTGGGCGCTTTCACGGCCGGTTACGCGTTCGATTTGGACCCATTCCAGTTGGAAGCCGTACGGGCAATCGAGTCGGGCAAGGGTGTTTTAGTGGCTGCGCCCACTGGAGCAGGTAAAACGGTGGTTGGGGAATTCGCGATATTTCGCGCGCTCAACACGGGGACCAAATGTTTCTACACAACGCCGATAAAAGCACTTTCGAACCAAAAGTTTGCCGAGCTCGTTGAGCGGTATGGCAGTGAAAATGTTGGATTGCTTACGGGAGATAACAGCATCAATGGAGATGCTCCGATCGTTGTCATGACCACGGAAGTTTTGCGGAATATGTTGTACGCCCGTTCAACAACCCTGAATAATCTTTCATTTGTTGTAATGGATGAAGTTCACTATCTCGCTGACCGTTCACGAGGTGCCGTCTGGGAAGAAGTGATTATTCACTTACCCGAGTCAGTTACGATTATTGCGTTGAGCGCTACCGTGAGCAATGCAGAAGAGTTTGGCCGGTGGCTTGCAACAATCCGCGGTGAAACTGAGGTTATCGTCGAAGAAGTACGCCCCGTGCCTTTGTGGCAACACGTGATGGCAGGGAAAAGGCTCTACGACCTGTTTATTGATGACTCGCAACATGAAGTAAATCCTGAATTAGCGGCTCTCGCTCGCAACGCCGCACAGGCGCAATCTGGCCGGGGCCAGACCAAATACGGCAGTAAAGGTCGTGGTGCGCCCAGAAGGACAACTTTGACACCGTGGCGAAGCGACGTTGTGGCGCTTCTCGAAACTGAAGTGTTGCTTCCGGCTATCTACTTCCTGTTCAGCCGCGCCGGTTGTGACGATGCGGTTGAACAAATTCTTGCATCCGGCCTTCGATTAACATCAACGATCGAACGTGAGAAAATTCGAAATCAAGTACTTGAGTCCACGCGCGATATTCCTGATGAGGATCTTGCAGCACTTGGATTTAGTGACTGGATTGATGCGCTTGAACGAGGTGTTGCGGCGCATCACGCAGGTGCACTTCCACGATTCAAAGAGATCGTAGAGTCTCTTTTTCAGCAGGGTTTGTTGAAGGTTGTATTCGCAACTGAGACGCTCGCGCTGGGCATCAATATGCCGGCTAAGTCGGTGGTTCTCGAACGCTTGGTTAAGTGGAACGGTGATGCCCACGTTGACCTTTCGCCGGGGGAGTACACCCAAATCACCGGTCGCGCTGGACGACGTGGAATTGATGTTGAGGGGCACGCGGTGGTGCTCTGGCAGCAGGATCTTGACCCCAAATCGCTCGCTGGATTGGCGTCCACCCGGACATATCCCTTGAAATCTTCATTTCGGCCCAGCTACAACATGACGGTCAACTTAGTCGGTTCAATAGGCACTGAACGAGCACGCGAACTGCTGGAGACTTCATTTGCCCAGTTTCAAGCTGACGCCTCGGTTGTTGGTTTGGCGACCGAACTGCGAAAACTCGAAGAGGCAAAAGCAGGGTACTTCGAGTCAATGCAATGCCATCTGGGTGACTTCGAACAATACAGCGCTATTCGTTTCGAAATTTCGGTAGCCGAACGTCAAGACAGTCGACAGGTGGTCCGTCAAAGGCGCGATTTCGGTGAATCTCAACTGAGAACACTTAAAGTTGGAGACGTAATCATGCTCTCGGGTGGCAAAAAAGCAGGACCGGCGGTTGTCGTAACCCCTGCAATTAATAGTGACAAAGTGGAGCCGCGACCCATGGTGCTGACTGGGGATCGTCAAGTGCGCCGTCTAAACCACCATGATGCACTCGCGGACTTGACACCCATTGGGCGAATCAGGGTTCCGAAAAGTTTCACATCCCGTGATTCCCATATGAAGAAGAACCTGGCGTCCCAAGTTCGCGAGATGGGGCATCAGGCCAGTGATCCCAAGCGACGAGGAAAAAAGTCGCACGAAGTGAATCCGCTGATCCAAGATCTGCGGGACCAGATGCGCGCCCACCCTTGCCACGGCTGTGATGAGCGGGAAGCCCATGCACGTTGGGGGGAGCGTTATCAGAAGACGGAGAGCCAATATCAAGAGGTTGCCGCTCGGATGAAAGGACGGACGAACACGATCGCTCGACGGTTCGATCGTTTATGTTCGGTGCTGGGCGACCTGGATTACTTGGCGAGGGATCCTAGGGGTGAATGGCAAGTCACTCAACGTGGTGATCTGCTCAAAGGGGTTTACTCAGAAAATGACCTGTTGATCGCCCAAACAATCTTGGCCGGTGTCCTCGATGAACTCGACCCGCCGACATTGGCCGCCGTATGCTCAACATTTGTATATGAAAGTCGGCGTGGAGACTCCGATGAAGCTCCGTCAGTCCCGGGTGGGCCAACCCAAAAGGCTCTCGACGACATCCACGAGATTTGGGGTCGCGTCGAAGGAATCGAGCACGACCACAAAGTGCACGAGAGTCGTAAACTTGATGCCGGATTGGCCTGGGCACTGTATAGGTGGGCTAAAGGCGCTACGCTGATGAAGATATTGACAAGCAATGACGTGACGGCTGGAGACTTCGTTCGTTGGGTACGACAGGTGATCGACCTTCTCGGTCAGATTGTGGCGGTTACCCCTTCCGATTCAGCCCTGCACACCAATGCGATGACCGCGATAGATTTGTGCAAGAGAGGGATTATTTCTTATCCCAGCGCAGCCTGAAGTAGCTCCTCAACATACTTTTCAACACCCCAACTGACCGCCAGTTCATTGAGCGACTGCATATCAATAGGTTCATAGGGAATTTCAATACTCCACGCACCTACGGGAAGTCTCTCCTCAGCTGTTATGACCGCCATGGCCGCCGCGAGATAGTCGGCTCCAGACATGATCCGGTCCGCAAGTCTTGGCGTTAGAGGCTTGTCAAAATTAAGTGAACCTGATGCCTCAATGAGTGCATCTAGGTCGGTATAGGCGTTAATGAGTGCACTGGCGGTTTTATCGCCAATGCCTGCTATTCCAGGAAGTCCGTCACTGGGGTCACCACGCAACGCAGCCATTGCTAGGTAGCTCGTGGGGGATACACCGTATTTGGATTTAATCGCATC
>JBIIOS010000173.1:0-3748 GCA_044336805.1 Candidatus Nanopelagicales bacterium | reverse complement strand
GGGATCCAAAACTGGCCAGTTTTCGACACCCCCGGACACCTGCAAAAGTAGCGAGACTCGATCGTTGACCACTTGAATCAGGTCCCTATCACTCGTCACTACGAATGATCGACCCTGATGCTGAGCGGCTACCGACGCAATGACATCGTCGGCTTCAAATCCATCGATACCGATTCTGGCGACGCCCCAGGCATCAAGAATGGCAGCTATAGCCTGTATCTGCGGGCTCAGCGTGTCAGGCACTTCTTCCTGTCCCGAGGTCACTTCCAACCGGTGAGTTTTATAACTGGGCACCAGTTCAACGCGCCACGCCGGTCGCCAGTCGTTGTCCCAGGCAGCAGCCAGGCCGCTGGGGTGATGAAGGCTGATCAGCTTGGTCAACATTGACAGGAAGCCGCGAATCGCATTGTGGGGGTTGCCGTTGGGCGCGATCATCTTCTCCGGGAGTGCGTAAAAGGCCCGGTAATACAGAGTCGCACTATCGAGGATTAACAGAGGTCCACTCACGGCGAAAGTATGACACCCGGACTAATCTGTCCTACATGGCTGCGACCTCCGACTACCTAGAGCGAATAGCTCGAGCACAGATCCATATGCAAGAGCTTGGCATCGATTTAATGCTGGTCACCCCGAGCGCGGATCTGCGGTATCTGATTGGTTACAACGCAATCCCGTTGGAGCGCGTTACCGCATTGGTGATCTCACCCCACACAACGCCCTTTCTCGTTGTACCGCGGCTGGAGATCTCAACCGCCTGCGCAAGTCCCTTTGGTGAATTGGGCTGGGAAGTTTTCGGTTGGGCTGAAAATGACAATCCCTACGGCATCATCCGTGAAGTGTCTGGGTTTAATGAGGGTCGAGTCGCGGTAAACAATCACATGTGGGCCGAACGGGTTCTGAA
Source organism: Candidatus Nanopelagicales bacterium (assembly GCA_044336805.1). Classification (GTDB taxonomy): domain Bacteria; phylum Actinomycetota; class Actinomycetes; order S36-B12; family S36-B12; genus UBA4592. Next base: position 2,847 of record JBIIOS010000173.1, on the reverse strand, counting down.
GATCTCGGAGCACTTTCCCAAGGCGCACATTGAATTGGCCGCACCGATTATCGGGGCAATCCGGATAACCAAAACCCCAACCGAGTTGGACTTTTTGCGCGAAGCAGCATCAGCAATTGATCGTGTCCACGCGCAAGTCCCTAGTTTGCTTCACGTGGGGCGCACGGAGGAGGAGGTCGGGCGAGATATCTCGGAACTAATTTTAGCCGAAGGCCATGTGCGAGTTGACTTTGTCATTGTTGCGTCTGGTCCAAACGGGGCTAGTCCGCACCACGAACTCAGCAATCGCGTAATCAATGCTGGCGACCCAGTCGTGGTTGATATCGGTGGAACCATGCCCAGTGGTTACTGCAGCGATTGCACTCGCACCTACTCAATGGGAGATCCTGGCTCTGACTACGTCAAACGTTATGAGATCCTGCAACGAGCGCAGGAACTGTCAACTCAAGCCGTATACAGCGGCGCGACCAGCCACGACATAGATGCCGCCGGCCGTGATGAACTGGCAAAGAGCGATCTAGCTCAGTACTTTATCCACCGAACTGGTCACGGGATAGGCCTCGAGACTCATGAAGAACCGTACATCGGTGAGAATAACGAAACCGTAATCGAAAACGATATGGTGTTTAGTATTGAGCCCGGTTTCTATATTGAAGGCGTGCACGGAGCTCGTATTGAAGATATTGTTATTTGCACTCCCGAGGGACCTGAAGTGATCAACAATCAGACACGAGATCTTGTCATCATTGAGATTTAGTCGACATCGACATGTCGAGACGAACCTTGATCACAAATGCTGCGATCTACGCTCCGAGTGTTCCCTTCGCTACGGCCATGTTGATTGATGGCCAGGAGATTGCGTGGATTGGTGATCACAGCGGTGCGGAGGTTCACCGCGAACTTGCCGACACTGTAATTCATGCGCAAGGACATTTTTTAGCACCAGGATTTGTTGACGCACATGTTCATGCTACGAGTACTGGAATCATGCTGAATGGTCTTGATCTCACCGGCGTGCGGAATAAAAAACAGTTCCTTGATTTGCTCAGTGATTACGCAAAGCTGCTCGGAGGCGCAACAGTCTTGGGCCACGGCTGGGATGAATCCAATTGGGATGATCCGGAACTTCCTACTCGGATTGAAATCGATCGGGCAACGTGGGGGAGTGTCGTTTACTTGAGTCGGGTTGACGTGCACTCTGCATTGGTTTCAAATTCACTCATTGCACAATTGCCAGAATGCAGAGAAATGACTGGGTTCAGCGATGGCCCAGTGACCCAAGCCGCTCATGGCGCAATTCGCACTTTCGCTCTGGGCTCGGTATCGGATAGCCAACGACGCAATGCTCAGGAAAGCTTCTTCGCAAACGCTCTTTCACATGGAATTGTCGGTGTCCATGAAATGGCTGGGCCACAGATTAGCTCGCACCAAGATGCAAGTTCTCTCAAAGAACTGGCATCGAGGGCCGGTATGCCGCACCTTGCCATTTATTGGGGCGAACTTTTTAGTACACGCACCCAGGAAATCGTTTCAGATCTCGATGCGAATGGTGTGGGTGGTGACCTGTTTATTGATGGAGCGATCGGCTCGCGAACCGCGTTCCTGCGTGATCCCTATAGCGATAACCAGGACACCCGCGGTGCCAATTACCTCACCGTCGAGCAGGTGGCCGAACATCTGATTGCCTGCACTCAAGCAGGTATTCAGGGTGGGTTCCACGTGATCGGCGATCAAGCGTGTGAAATTGCAATTCAAGGCGCAGTTCTAGCAGCATCTGAAACCTTCGAATCGGAGTTCAAACGCCTTCGACACCGTTTTGAGCATGCAGAGATGCTCACTGAGGACCACATCGCAATCATGCGCAATCTCGGCCTGAGTGCAAGTATGCAGCCGCTATTTGACGCATGGTGGGGGAATTCAAATGGTATGTACGAAACTCGACTGGGAGAGCGTTCTCAAAAGATGAATCGATGGGGCAGTCTTCACACCGCGGGTGCTGCCGTGTGTTTTTCCTCGGATTCACCCGTGACACCAAACACACCTTGGCACGCGGTTCATGCTGCAATGCACCACCACAATTCAGATGAGCGGATGAGTGGCAGATCAGCTTTCGCCGCTCACACCCGTGGCGGTTGGCGAGCCCTTGGCCCGCAGTTTGATTCCGAGGGCGTAATCGAAGTTGGGGCTACAGCCAACTTGGCGACGTGGCGCGTCGATGACTATCAAGTAAGTGTTCCCGACTCGCGGGTCACTCAATGGAGTACTGACCCTCGATCAGCCACCGTGCCTTTGCCGAATTTGGGTGATGCAAATTCACCTGTGACTCCCGTCAATGTCTGCACAATCGTTAGAGGTCATATCGCCTACCTCGAGGATGATTTCTCTGATCGAGTTAGCCGTAATGTCTAGTAAATCTGCCGCAATTGGGCTGCGAATTATTGCTGCAGGAATAGCCGGCTGGTTCCTTTCTTTGGCTTACCCATTCGCAAGCCTTTGGTGGTTGGCACCGATCTCAATTGCGACCTTCACCTTCGCCGCGTGGAATACGAATAAAAAGATGAGCGCCGTAATCGGATTCATTTTTGGCGTCGTGGCTTTTCGGGTTCAGCACGATTGGCTGATAGTGGTAGGCGTTGATGCAACCTGGATTCTTTCGATCTATTTGGCATTATGGATTGCCGTCATCGGTGTGCTTACCTCAATACTGTCACGGGCCATCACTCGCCGAACGATTCCTTGGCCGGTAGGACTGATTGCACTGAGTTCGATCTGGATCTTGGAAGAGTTCTTGAGGGGACGTTTTCCTTTTGGAGGTTACCCGTGGGCAAGGCTGGGTTTTAGCCAGGC
>JBIIOS010000152.1:0-4373 GCA_044336805.1 Candidatus Nanopelagicales bacterium | reverse complement strand
GGCCATCCTTGGTCCATTTATTCCGTCCACAGATCGCCGGGATCCCATTGCCACAATCATTGCCCAAGGTGAGCTGCGAGTTCCCGCACTCCTGCCAATTCGATACTCGCGAATGTCACAAAGCGCATTCGCTTTCTATCGCGGTACCGCCGCCCTGATGGCAAATGACCTTGGTCCAAGGCCCAACTCAGGCTTGACCGTACAGCTGTGCGGAGACGCACATTTAGGTAATTTCGGCATATTTGCAACAGCTGATCGCAGAACAATTTTTGATGTCAACGATTTTGACGAAACTTTCCCCGGCCCATTCGAATGGGATGTGCAGCGCATGGTTACCAGCTTTGCTATAGCGAGCACCGATAGATCAGAAGAATGCCAGGAAGCCGTCATCCGCGCTGGAGCCGAGGCCTACCGAATTGCAATGGCTGCATTTGCTACATCAAGATTCGTTGACACTTGGTACTACCGCGTCGATGCGAAAAGTTTAAAGGCTGTTACAAAAAGTGGTGCGCTCTCTGAAAGCGGCATGGCCAAGATGAACAAGGGCTTTAACGCGGCTGAAAAACGTGACCAGTGGTCAGCCATTACCAAGTTGACCATTGAAGTAGATGGCCAACGTCAGTTTGTTAACGAGCCCCCACTTGTCGTTCGACTTTCACTTGCCGAAGGCGTCAAGGAGGCTATCGATAACGCATTTACACGTTACAAAGAGACGCTTTTATGCGATCGCCGCATCCTGCTTGATCGATATCACATTGTTGACTTCGGTCACAAGGTTGTAGGGGTCGGAAGCATTGGCCTGCTCGCTTACATTGTTCTTTTGCAAGGACGCGATGCCGATGACTTGCTTGTGCTCCAAGTAAAACAAGCTGTTGAGAGTGTGCTTGAACCTTGGGTTCCCCATGCAACCTCAACGAGCCACAGCAAGCGCGTGACTGACGGCCAGCGCAATATTCAGGCCGCAACGGACGCTTTCTTGGGGTGGATTGATGGAGAAGGCGGAAAGAGCTATTACATTCGCCAATTGCGTGACAAGAAATGGTCACCTGACGTTGATTCATTTAGCGATGATGAGCTTCTCGACTACGCCCAAATTTGTGGAGGGGCCTTGGCAAGGGCACATGCACGATCAGGTGATGCAGAAGCTATTTCAGCGTTTATCGGGCCCGACTCGTCATTTGACACAGCCATACGCAATTTCGCATTGAGCTACGCACAACAATCCAAGGCTGATTACACCGCATTCCTTGAGGCAATAGCCGTGGGTAGCATTTCGGTTCGCACACCTGATTCAATGTTCACCGAAATTTCCTTGCGCCAAGACGGCGCGTTCAACCTGATTTAGTAGAAGGATCTAGTTGTTGGTGTTGATCGTGAGGACTTGAGGCCCCGATTCGGTGATAGCAACCGTGTGTTCCCAGTGTGATGCCCAGTTGCCATCAGTTGTGACAACGGTCCAATCGTCAGCCAGAGTGACCACTTCGGGAGACCCGATTGTGACCATAGGCTCAAGGGCTAGCACCATGCCAACTTTCAATTCCAAGCCCTGACCCGCGTGACCGTAGTTCGGTACCGGCGGATACATATGCATCTCGGTGCCGATTCCATGCCCAACGTAATCTTCAACGATTCCATAATTTCCGGCGCCGCGAATCACCGCTTCAATCGCTGAGCCGATGTCACCCATGCGGTTCCCTGCAACTGCCGCTTCAATTCCAGCCGCAAGGGATGCTCGGGTGACGTCGGAGAGTTTTTGTATTGATGGCTGCGGGTTAGTTGATGCAATCACGCTGATTGCTGCATCGCCATGCCAACCATCCACAATGGCGCCGCAGTCAATTGAAACTAGATCTCCTTCGTTGACAACTCGATCACTAGGAATTCCATGGACAACTTCCTCATTGATCGAGGTACAGATCACTGCGGGGTATCCGTAATAGCCAAGGAATGAGGGTGTCGCCCCCGCGCCGTATATGCACTCTCGGGCAATTGCATCGAGCTCCTTGGTGGTGATACCTGGAGTGACGCTGACACTGAGGGTTTGCAGCGTATCGGCTACTACCTTGCCGGCAATACGCATCAATTCAATTTGTTGCGGGGACTTGATTTGAACTCGATCTTTTTTGCGAAATCCCATGTGTTTGCTTAAGCGTTAACCGCAAGCAGAATTGCAGCTGTGACAGCTTCGATCTCGCCGAGGCCGTCTACTTGCTCAAGCAGGTTTCGGCTTTTGTACACCTCTATGAGTGGCGCGGTTTGTTCCGCATAAACCTCGAGTCGGTGACGCAATACATCTTCGGTGTCATCCGTGCGACCCTGCTCGGCTGAACGTCTCACAAGGCGAGCCACAACTGCGTCAACATCAACAGTCAGTTCAATAACGCAATCGATCTTGATTCCTGCCGATTTCAGCATTGCATCAAGCTCGGAAACTTGCTCAACAGTTCGGGGATAGCCATCGAGAATAAATCCTGATTGGGCGTCGTCGTAGGTCAGTCTGTCCCGAACCATTGCGTTGGTCACACCGTCGGGGACGTACTCCCCGGCATCCATAAAAGACTGCGCTTCCTTGCCCAGTGGGGTGCCTTCACTGACATTGGCCCGGAAAATATCTCCGGTGGAAATATGAGGGATCCCGAGCTCCTTGGACAGCAATGCTGCTTGGGTGCCTTTACCTGCCCCCGGTGGACCCATGAAAACGATGCGCATACGACGAAAGCCTATCGGAGTAGAAACATTCTGGCGAACTTGCTGACTTATTTGAGGAAACCTTCATAATTGCGCTGCTGCAATTGGGCTTGAATCTGCTTGACCGTGTCCAAGCCAACGCCAACCATGATCAGGATCGATGTGCCACCGAAAATGAACTGGGTCGATACACCGAGGAAGTCGAAGGCGAATACCGGCAAAATGGCAATCAAACCAAGGTACAACGAGCCCGGTGCTGTCAGACGGGTCAGCACGTAGTCGAGGTATTCGGCGGTTGGGCGTCCGGCCCGGATTCCAGGAATAAAGCCGCCGTACCGTTTCATATTGTCAGCGACCTCGGTTGGATTGAAAGTGATCGAGACATAGAAATAGCAGAAAAATACAATCAACACGAAGTAGGTTCCCAGATAAACATTTCCACTACCGGTTCCAAAGCTCTGCTGCAACCATTGCGCCCAGCCGGCCTGGCTACCCGTCAGCTGGACAAACAGTGTTGGTAGGAAGAGCAGCGAGGAAGCGAAAATTACTGGGATAACACCCGCCATGTTGACCTTTAGCGGTATGTAGGTGGACGTACCGCCATACATTCGCCGCCCAACCATTCGCTTGGCGTATTGAACCGGGATTCTGCGCTGTGCTTGCTCAACGAAGACTACAAATGTAATGACGACCAAGCCGACCAGCAGCGTGATGGCGAATGTGAAGGCACCACGGCTACCCAGAATATTGGCGAACTGTGCGGGGATCACCGCGATGATTGAAGTGAAAATCAAGACGGACATTCCGTTGCCGACGCCTCGCTCAGTTATGAGCTCGCCAAACCACATCACGATCGCGGTTCCAGCCGTCATAACAGTGATCATGACGATCATTACCCAGATGGCCTGATTAGGGATGATCTCTTCATTACAGCCTTGGAACAGCGCTCCAGGTGATCGAGCAAGTGAAAGAATTGCAGTGGACTGCAGAATTGCCAAACCAATTGTCACGAACCGCGTGTATTGAGTGATCTTGGCTTGTCCTGCATTCCCGTCAGCTTTGAGAGTTTCCAAACGGGGAATTACGACGGTGAGCAGTTGCAAAATAATGCTAGCCGTGATGTAGGGCATGATTCCCAACGCAAAGACTGAAAGTTGCAGAAGTGCGCCACCGCTGAAGAGGTTGATCAGGGCATAAACAGAGTTATCTTGCACAACATCGATACACCGTTGGATTGCTGAGTAGTCAACACCTGGGGTAGGCAGAACGGAACCCAAACGGTAAATCGCTAGCAAGCCAAGGGTAAACAAGATCTTCTTACGAAGATCCGGTGTACGCAGGGCATCCCTGAACGCACTGATGTGCACTTGACCTCCTGCTTAAAGTTGAGTGCTTAGATTTCGGTTACTGACCCACCCGCAGCCACGATCTTGTCACGAGCTGAACCTGAGAACTTATCCGCGGTCACATTAACCTTGACCGAAATATCTCCCAAGCCCAATACCTTGACGAGTTCGCCCTTGCGGACAGCGCCAGCTGCTACCAGATCAGCAACGCTAATGGTGCCGCCTTTGGGAAACAATTTCTCAATGGCCGAGACGTTAACAACCTGATACACCTTGGTGTTCGGGCTCGTAAAGCCTTTTAGCTTCGGCAGACGCATGTGAAGGGGCATTTGGCCACCC
>JBIIOS010000151.1:0-4395 GCA_044336805.1 Candidatus Nanopelagicales bacterium | reverse complement strand
CTTCTACCAAGTATTGCTATCCCCATCGATTATGCGCCAGCAATACCAAGCCGCGACACTTCGATAGGGTCGAAATATTTCGCCTTGGCTATCAAGATTTTTGGGTTCAACGTAGTCAACAAGACCATGTATTTTTTCCCATCCGCGTCGCATTGCTAAATCGCCGGTGGGCCAAATATCTAAACGGTGCAAAGTGAACATGAGAAACATCTCAACGGTCCATCGACCAACACCCCAGAGTTTCGTCAATTCACTGATGATCTCGTGGTCACTTAACTTCGGATCAGAAAAGTCATAATCGTTCACGTGCCACGCGTGTGCCATTTCCTTGATCGTTCGAGTTTTTGCTCCAGAAAGTCCTGCCGATCTAAGGTCCAAGTCAGCAACATCGCGTATCTTTGCGGGAGAGACGTCGCCGTTTAGTGCAAGTGTGAAGCGAGCGGTGATCGTATCGGCGGCCTTAACTGAGAGTTGCTGTGCGATAACGGAGTTGACAAGAGCTTGAAAGTGGCTGACATCCTGATATTTCTTTCGACCGATGTTGCACAGCGGACTGCTTTGAATAATTAATGAAAACGCAGGATCAGCTGCCAAAATATGTTCAGCGGCTTTGCGCATTTTTTGTGCTGAGTGGCTCACAGGAACATGTTCTCACTGGATGATTCATAGGCAGACTCCGCCGGGTGTCACTCGTTGATAAGTCAATGTCGATGCGACAAGATAGGGGAGTGAACTCAGCCGCCAACCACCAAGGAATCATTGCCGAACTCCAATGGCGTGGGCTCATTGCACAAAACACAGACCTCGAAGCACTCACGGAGGCGTGTTCGAATCCCATCACTCTTTATTGCGGTTTTGACCCCACCGCACCGAGTTTGCATCTGGGAAATTTGGTTCAAATTCTTACCGTTCGACGCTTCCAACAATATGGACATAAGCCATTGGCCTTAGTCGGCGGTGCCACGGGTTTGATTGGGGACCCGAAAGAATCGGGGGAAAGAACCCTAAATTCTGCTGATCTTGTTGGGGAGTGGGTTGATCGAATCCGCACACAGGTAGAGCGCTTCTATGATTTCGACGGATCTAATCCGGCCAGAATGGTGAACAACCTTGATTGGACCAAGGATCTCAACGCAATCGAGTTCTTGCGCGATATTGGCAAACACTTCAGTGTTAACAGAATGTTGGATCGAGAGGCTGTCGCGGCGAGGCTTGCCAAAGATGGAATTAGCTTTACCGAATTTAGCTATCAGTTACTTCAATCATTTGACTACCTAGAGTTGTTTAGGCGTTATGAATGCATATTGCAAACAGGTGGTTCAGACCAGTGGGGCAACATCACTGCCGGAGTGGATTTGGTGCGACGAGTAGAAGCCGCGAGCGTGCACGCACTCACCACTCCACTTTTGACGAGAGCTGATGGCAAGAAATTTGGGAAAACTGAAAGTGGCACTGTTTGGCTTGATCCTGCGTTGACGAGCCCTTACTCGTTTTTCCAGTATTGGATCAACGCCGATGACCGCGATATTCCCAAGCTACTGAATACATTTAGTTTTAAATCAGAGCCCGAAATTGCTGAACTGGTGCAGGCAAGTATTGATCGCCCGCAAGAGCGAGCCGCGCAAAGGGCACTGGCAGTGGAACTGACCGAACTCGTGCATGGAGAACATGAATGTATGGGCGCTCAGAATGCAGGCAAAGCTTTGTTTGGCGGCGGAGATCTTGCGGAGTTACCCGAATCGACACTTGAGGCAGCGTTGACCGAGGCCTTTTTGTGCGAAGTCGCGTCGAGTGAAGTTATTGACGAAAAATTACCTGCCCTCGATGAGCTTCTTGTGCGTAGCGGATTGGCTCAAAGTAAGAAAGCTGCCCGTCGAACCATCGCAGAAGGAGGTGCCTACGTGAACAACATTCGCATAGAGTCCGAGGACTTCCAGGTGCCTGTTAGTGATCTGCTCTTTGGACGTTGGGTAGTATTAAGACGCGGTCGCAAGGCGTTTGCCGGAGTGGTCGTTAAGTAGTCCCGGACTTCGGGCCTTCTCCTAGCAAGCCCCATCCGAGCCGTTTCATCGCTGCCGGTGCAGGTTTCTGAGTTTTTTCTGATAGGTAGTGATGACTTCTTTTGCTGATCTCGGTGTTGTGCGTCCTTTGGCGCTGGCACTCTCACATTCCGGCTTCTCTGAGCCGTTTCCCATTCAAATTGCAACACTTCCTGATGCAATCGCCGGTCGAGACGTTCTGGGTCGAGGACGTACAGGTTCAGGTAAGACCCTTGCTTTTTCTCTCGCGCTTCTCTCGCGTCTTGACAACAGAAAAGCCAAGCGTGGCAAGCCTTTAGCCCTTGTGCTGTCGCCAACTCGTGAACTCGCGATGCAAATCAATGAGGTCATTGCACCTTTGGCACGCAAGGTCGGACTCTCCTCCGTTTTGATCGCCGGTGGCATGCCATTCGGACGGCAGCTGCAGGCACTCGAGCACGGTGTGCCAATCGTGGTTGCAACCCCCGGTCGACTCATCGACTTGATGCATCGCGGTGCGGTGGATCTCTCAGATGTTGAAATCACGGTTCTCGATGAAGCAGATCTCATGAGCGATATGGGGTTTATGCCTGCGGTTAAAGAGATTCTTGATGACACGAGCCAAATAGGGCAGCGACTTTTATTCAGTGCAACATTGGATAAAGATGTCGATGCACTCGTTAAAAAGTATCTCCGCGATCCAATCGAGCATTCCGTTGAGTCAGCTGGAATATCGCACGGCGAGATGGATCACCATGTGTTTTTTGTCAAGCAGGAAGTGCGCGACGAAATGCTGGCCCAAATTGGCGCGCGTGAGGGGCGCACAATTATGTTCGTTCGAACCCAGCGTGGTGCAGATCGCCTTGCTGAAAAACTCCAGGCTCAGGGTGTTGCCGCTGGAACATTGCATGGTGGGAAAGCTCAGGGTGCACGAACAAAAGCGCTAGAGGCATTTAAGACCGGTAAGACGCCGGTTCTTGTTGCCACCAACGTTGCTGCGCGAGGAATCCATGTCGACGACGTGAGTTTGGTCGTGCACGCCGATGCACCTACCGATCCCAAGGATTACCTCCACCGCGCAGGCCGAACGGCTCGGGCAGGTGAATCGGGAACCGTGGTAACCCTGGCTCGGATGAATCAGCAACGAGAAATGAAATTCCTCATCAAAAAGGCCCTCGTCGAAGCAACGTTCACCCACATGGACATTGCTAATCCTGAATTAGTTCGGATTACCGGTGCCCAGGAACCAACAGGGGAGCCTTGGTTCCCCGCTATTGAACATGCGCCTAAAAAGCGTCGTTCGCCCCGTCCGGGCGGACACGCTGGTGAAGGTGGTTCGGGTGCAGCGGGTCGGCATAAGCCCCGCCACAAGCCGAGAACAGGCGGCTCAGGTTCTGGCGGCTCAAGCTCGGGCGGTTCAAGCTCAGACCGACCCAAGAGCTCTGCCGGAGGCGGTCGTGGACGTGCTGGTGGCGGCTCCGGTCGACCAAGTGGTCGTCCAGGGGGACAATCAGGTGGTCGCCCAGGAGGCAAGCCGGCCGGGAAATCCGGACCTCGAACAGGTGGCAAATCAGGGGGAAGCCGACCCCCGCGTTAGGGGAAATCGTTGCAGTTCAACGAAAAGGCCCGAAAAGCGCCGTGTAAACCATTGGGGAATTCACTCCTTAGTGCCCCCCAATGATTCCTCACAGAATGCTTACCGTATAGTTAGCAATCCACGTAAGAGAAACGGACGTTTAGGCCGGTCTCGTGGACAAAGCCCCAAGATTCCAAGCGAAAAGTCGTCCGCGATGCGGATTTGACTTCACAGTTAAAAATCTGTAAGGTTGGAATGTTGCCCCAAAATCGGTCCGTGAGGACTTGATGTTGGTGCGCGACCGTAATTTGAGAACTCAACAGTGTGTCACATGTCAATGCCAATTTTATAACCCGATTGGTACTGATTGGTCTTTGGACCTTTCAATACCAACGGATTCCTTTGGTTGACAAGAGCACAACAGCTCTGTTAGCCAGTTTCAACTATTCATTTATGGAGAGTTTGATCCTGGCTCAGGACGAACGCTGGCGGCGTGCTTAACACATGCAAGTCGAACGGAAATAGAGGAGCTTGCTCCTCTTGATTAGTGGCGAACGGGTGAGTAACACGTGGGCAACCTGCCCCTGACTCTGGGATAACTACTCGAAAGAGTAGCTAATACCGGATATGAAACCTGAAGACATCTTCGGGTTTGGAAAGTTTTTCGGTCAGGGATGGGCCCGCGGCCTATCAGCTAGTTGGTGAGGTAGTGGCTCACCAAGGCGACGACGGGTAGCCGGCCTGAGAGGGCGACCGGCCACACTGGGACTGAGACACGGACCAGACTCCTACGGGAGGCAG
>JBIIOS010000028.1:0-17350 GCA_044336805.1 Candidatus Nanopelagicales bacterium | reverse complement strand
GGGAGCGAAGTCGTACTTCCCCTACCCGTTCGACGGGGATCGGTCCGAGATTTGTCCATGCTACAAGTTCAAGTTTGCCAAAAATGCCGTCCATGTTGATTGAACGCGGGGTCACCAAGCGGTGCGAGAGCAGGTGCAGGCGCAGATATGCGTCGGCGCCGTCAGCCGGAGGTTCGGAAAGGTCCGAAATCTGCGTGCGGATTCCGCGCACGGTTACACCCCGCAACTCGTCGTGGACCGCACCGGCATCGAGTCCGGGGACATCGGGGGGAGTTGACCCCAATGCGGGATTTGGGTACCAGACGTCCAGCAGCGTTTCATCACCGTAGGTCGCCAATCCGAGTCCACTTGCAGGTCCATTCAACAGATTTTCGCTCACGGCACTACCGTAGTGGCGTGAGCATCACGCGTCAGTTGGCACCGTTGTCTTTGGTTGCCGAATTGCCCGTTCTCACCGCTGCCCTAATTGACATTCCCAGCGAATCACATGAAGAGGAACAGATTGCCGATCTGATTGAACAAGCTTTGCGTTCATATTCACACCTGTCGGTAACTCGAATTGGTAACTCGGTGATTGCCACCAATCATGCGAACCGTGGTGATCGCATAATTCTCGCTGGTCATCTGGATACCGTCCCGGCCAATGGGAATCTCCCCCACCACGTTGAGTCAGAGCGGATTTACGGTTTAGGTGCGGCTGACATGAAAGGCGGGGTTGCAATTGCCTTGCAGCTTGCGGCCACTGTCACCGACCCGGTATGTGACGTCACTTATATTTTCTATGAATCCGAAGAAGTCAGTTCGGAGTTCAATGGTCTCCTAAAAATATCGCAAATTTCCCCCGAGTTTTTGGAGGCTGATTTCGCGGTGCTCATGGAGCCCAGTAACGCAAATATTGAAGCAGGTTGCCAGGGGACAATGAGAGCAAGTATCACGACGCGTGGTGAGCGAGCGCACAGCGCGCGAAGCTGGATGGGCAAAAATGCAATTCACCAAGCGCGTGAAATCCTTGAGATTTTGGAGAACTACGAACCCGCCAGCCCGGTAATTGACGGTCTCACATTTCGTGAAGGCTTAAGCGCTGTTGCCATAACCGGCGGCATTGCGGGAAATGTAATCCCCGATCTGTGCTGTGTCACGGTGAACTACCGGTTCGCACCCGATAAAACGGTGGATCAGGCGATTGCACACGTCCAGGAAATCTTTGCTGGCTTTGACGTTGACATCAACGACCAGGCGCCGGGCGCGCTGCCTGGCCTATCTCACCCTGCTGCACAAGCGTTTCTGGTTGCAACGGGTGCCACGGTTGCTCCGAAGTTTGGTTGGACCGATGTTGCCCGCTTCTCGGCGATGGGAACACCCGCGGTCAATTACGGTCCGGGTGATCCGTCGATCGCACACAGCAAAGGGGAATTCGTGAATGTGGAGGAGTTGATCAGCGTTGCTACTAACCTCCAACGTTGGTTAACCGAGCAAAGTTCACCCATCCATGGTGGACTGGACTCATGACATTCCTTTTCGTGGTCCTCGTGATCCTGGTAATTGCAGGAGCAGCTGTGTTGATCACCGGTCGGTTCACACCAAGCGTTGGAATCGAGAACACGGGTGACTACAAACCCAATTCGCAGGGCTTTGATGTAACGATTCGCGGCTATCGCATGGATGAGGTCGATCAAAAAATCGCCCTACTTGAAAGCCGGATCGCAGAACTCGAATCCAGTCCCAAGAAATGAGTCACTCACTGTGAAAACGAAACGTGTTCGTCGACTTGACTTGGACATCGTGATTAACGCACCGGTGCAGGAAGTTTTCGATGCTTTTACAGCGTGGACCCAGCAGGATCGTTGGATGGTGGGAACCAAGGTGGAAATCCGCAAGGGTGACGGCAAGAGCGTGGGATCGGTAATTGCTGGCTGGACGGGGACCGGGCCGGTGGGCTTCTGGGACACCATGGAAATCACTCGGTGGGAACCTCCCTACCGGGTTGATGTTCTCCACACGGGAAACTTGGTCAAAGGCACCGGAACCATGGAAGTTGTCTCCCTGCCAGGAAATACGGCACGCTTCATTTGGAGTGAGGATTTTGAGTTGCCACTGGGTGTTCTGGGAGCACTCGGCTGGCCAATAGGCAAATTCCCGTTACTCGCTGGAGTAAAGAGATCTCTGAAGGCCCTTAAGCGTGAGATTGAATCGGGCCGACCCTTCTAAATCAGGGCTGATCAGGTCAATAAGAGGGCGCGTGGCCACGGAAGCGGGTCATGCGGAATAATGGGCCTTCGAACCGGGCGTGCCCGGGTACCTGATGGGCGCAATGGCGCTGCAATGACTTGGCTGGAAGGGGACACGAATATGGCCGCGATGAAGCCACGTACCGGAGACGGACCAATGGAGGTCACCAAAGAGGCTCGCAGCTACGTGATGCGGGTTCCCTTAGAGGGCGGTGGACGCCTCGTTGTTGAGCTTAAGGCTGATGAAGCAAAAGAATTGGGCGCCAAACTACTGGAAGTTTTTGCCTAGAACAATTGTTAATCCCGGCTTTGCAGTGAGGCCAAGAAAAGCCCCTCGCCCACTGTGAGCAGTGAAGACAACCAGTCGCTGTCAGAACGTAATTCAGTTGCGACATCGCGCATCGCGGTGGCCTCGTAGTCACGGACACTTGGGTCGGCCATTCCCGATGCAAATGCTCCATGGAAAATCACTAGCCCACCAATTCGAAGCAGTCGTTTCGCTTGGTTGAGCATCATCGGGTATTCCCCCGCATCAGCATCGATAAAAATGAGGTCGTACGCACCGTCGGAGAATCTGGGCAGCACGTCAAGTGCACGCCCGGCAATGAGCCTCATGCGGTTGGATGCACACCCGAGGCTGGTGAATAGTTCTTTGGCATGACGTTGGTATTCGGCTTCAAGGTCAATACTGGTGAGGACCCCGCCAGCTTTCATACCTTCCAGGAGCGCAGCGCCTGAGATCCCGGTTCCCGTGCCCACTTCAATGATTGCCTGCGCTTGGATTGAGGCTGCAAGTAGTTCCAGCAGGGATGCAACTTGGGCGCTGACGCACTCGAGCCCCAGGTCTGCAGCCTGAGATCGGGCGTCTCGCAGTTCACTTGCGTGTTCGGTGTCAAACTCACCAAGTAAATTTTCCGTGTAGTCGGCAGCGCCGGGTGTAATCGCTGAATAAGACATTTCACTCCTTGCAAGACTGGTGACTTCGAGTATAGATGCTCTCAGGAGCCTAGTGGTAAGCCCTCGGGTACCGGTGATAGCGCACGTTAGGCTTGCTAGGTGAGCGAACTCCCCCCGACCAACTTCGTCGCACCCCCTGCGCAGCCCGGGCCTGCCGCTCGTACCTCGAAGCATCGTGGGCTGGGTGTCTGGGGAACGATTCTGGTTTCGGCCATAACCGCTCTCATCGTCGGCAGTGTCGCGGGCCTCGGTGGATATTTGATCGGATCCATTGGGGAACAGGATGCAGGTGGCGAGATAAATACAATTTCGTTGCCTCAACTCGACGACGTTGTGAACGTGAGTAAAACTGATGTTGCTGCAATTGCAGAATCAGTTTTACCCAGTGTCGTTTCAATTTTAATTGAGGCGGGCGAGGAATCCGGTAGCGGTTCGGGTTTTATCGTTCAATCCGACGGATACATTCTTACGAATAACCATGTAGCTGCTCCGGCAGCCGACGGCGGGGAACTCATTGTTGTTTTTGAAAACGGTGAAAAAGCAATTGCCAAGATTGTGGGTCGTAATTCTTCCTACGACCTAGCGGTACTCAAGGTTGATAAAACTGGATTGCCTGCGGCCGTGCTTGGTGACTCGAGTGCCGTCCGCGTCGGTGAAGTCGCAATTGCAATCGGCGCTCCACTGGGACTCAACGGCACTGTAACTTCGGGAATCATTAGTTCTTTGGATCGGCCAGTCACCGCTGGCGGAAGTGGCGAACTGGCGTTTATCAATGCAATACAAACCGATGCCGCGATCAATCCAGGAAACTCGGGTGGCCCACTATTGGACGGTGGTGGACGGGTCATTGGAATCAACTCGGCGATCGCCACCTTGGCGGGATCAATCGGTGGTGAGACCGGATCTATCGGTCTGGGTTTTGCCATCCCGATAAACACCGCTAAAAGAATTGCTGAAGAGTTGATTTCAACGGGTGATTCGCAGACACCGATCATTGGTGTGGTTCTTAACACGGCCTTTACCGGTGAGGGCGCCGAAATCAGCGAAATCACCCCTGGTGGTCCTGCGGAAGCAGCAGGATTGCGGGTGGGTGACGTGATTACCGGATTGAATGGCCGTCAAGTTGCTGACTCAACCGAACTGGTTGTTGCAATTCGCAGTTATGCCCCGGGTGAGCAGATCGAATTGAAGATTATCCGAAGGGGACAGGATTCCACTATTCCGTTGACTTTGGGCTCCTCGACCACAATCGGCTAGCTCGGTCGGTGGGAGGAACTGCCAACCTGACTCATCTTGCCCATCTCGCCCGGCGTAACCTAACAGTGTGTTTGACATTGGAATCGGGGAGATGATCGCCCTGGGAGTGCTTGGGCTCCTGATTTTTGGTCCAGAAAGGCTGCCGAAAGCGGCCGCTGACGCGGTCAAGTGGTTGCGTCAAATCCGTGAAATGGCGGGTAGTGCGCGTAAGGACCTTGCTGATTCATCCGGTTTGGACTTGCAGGACACGATTAACACGGTGAAAAGTCTTGGTGAGTATCACCCACGAAACATTGCGACTTCCTTGTTCGCCGAAGACACCGCACCAGGGAAAACCAAACCAACGGCACAAAATGATAAGCCGATGTTTGACCCGGACGCTACTTAGAACCAGGTAATTAAGAACTCGGCGTTAACGCCCCGCGGGTGTGATGTTAAGGCTCATGCCGGCGAGTCCGCGTGGCTTAGCACTGAGTTGCGCTGCGATCGCAGCGATTGAAACCGCTGCATCAGATTCCGGAAATGCACTGACAAGTGGCTCACCCTTGTCTCCACCCTCACGCAAACGCACATCGAATGGGATATTTCCCAGGAGCGGAATATTGGTTCCTAAAGTCCTGGTGAGTCCATCGGCTACTGCTTGACCGCCGCCGGCACCAAAAAGGTCTATGGGCTCACCGCAGTGGGGGCAAGGAAATGAGCTCATGTTTTCGATCACACCGAAAACTTTTTGGTTCGTCTGTGCGGCAAGTGTTCCCGACCGGATTGCAACGTCAGCGGCGCCTTGTTGAGGAGTAGTAACAATGATTAGTTCAGCTTGGGGGAGTAGCTGTGCAGTTGATAGAGCAATGTCCCCGGTGCCAGGGGGTAGATCCAGTAGCAGAAAATCCAAATCACCCCACCAGACGTCGGTCAAGAATTGTTCAAGTGCGCGGTGCAGCATCGGTCCCCGAAAGGCCACGGCCTGCTCTATTCCGCCCGGCTTGAAAGACAACATGGACATGACCCGAACACCGTTTCCCTGTGGCGGCATGATCAAACCCTCCACCATGGTGGGTGGAGTCATTGCATTGAGAATTTTAGGGATTGAGTGGCCATACACATCAGCGTCGAGAAGCCCCACCGTGTAACCCTGCTGAACGAGGGAAACTGCCAGGTTTGCCGTCACGGAGGACTTACCCACCCCACCTTTCCCGGAAGCAATGGCAAAAACTTTGGTCAGTGATCCAGGTTTGTTGAACGGGATTTCTTTCTCGGCTTTTCCACGGAGGGTTTCGCGCATTTTGCCGCGCTGTTCTTCTGACATCACATCAAGTTCAACTTTTACCTCGAGGACACCGGGAACCTGCATAACGGCGTTGGTAACCCGTTCCGTGATGGTGCTTTTCATGGGACACCCAGCGACCGTGAGGAAAATTCCGACCTCAACCAGACCGTTTCCGAGAAGTTGGACGCCTTTTACCATTCCAAGATCGGTGATCGGCCGGTTGATTTCGGGATCATTGACACCGGCGAGTGCTGCGTTAACAGCTTCCAGGCCGATACCGGTATCGGATTCGTCGGATTTATTCCGGGTTAAGTCCATGCTCTGATGCTACCGGGGGAGTGGGCGCGGGCTTTTGTGCGCTTTCAATTCGATCGAGACGATCAACGATATCTTCGAGTAGATCGCGCAGCTCACCACGCAAATAGTCTCTGGTCGCTAATTCACCCATTGCATCGCGGACATCAGCGATCTCACGAGCGAGGTAATCACTGTCCGCCAGGATTCGTTCATTTCGGGTTCGGTCTTCTTGGAACTGCACTCTATCGCGGTCAGCTTGTCGATTCTGTGCCAGCAGAATAAGTGGTGCCGCATAAGAGGCCTGCAATGACAGCAGGAAGGTGAGAAAAATAAAAGGGTAAATATCGGGCTTTAAATTATCGGGAGCAAGGACATTCCAACCAATCCAGGTAACAACGACCGCTGTCATCCAAGCAATAAATGCCCAAGACCCGATATAGCGGGCAACCCGCTCAGATATTGCTCCAAAAACTTCAGGGTCATAACTCGGGCGTCGGGCGCGACCGCGCTCAAGTGGCTGGTCCAATCTTCTCTTGCGACCGGGATCCATTGGTGAATTAGCCATTGTTCACCGCCGAATCATCAGATTCCCAACCGTCGGGTGCTTCTCGCCAGCCCTCGGGCAACATGTGGTCCACCAGGTCATCGAAGGTAACTGCCCCGACGAGTGAACCATTCTCGTCAACAACCGGTAGCGCCACCAAGTTGTAGTTGGCGAAGCTCCGGGTGACAACGGAAAGGGGGGTGTCTGGCCGCATTGGTTCAAGGGTCGTGTCAACCAGTGAAGATACTAAAGAAGATGGTGGTTCACGTAATAGCCGCTGGAAGTGTGCGACACCTAAATACTTTCCCGTTGGGGTTTCGGTGGGTGCTCGGCAGACATAGACCTGCGAGGCAAGTGCCGGTGAGAGATCGGGATTTCGGATTCGGGCAAGGGCATCGGCGACAGTTTCGTCAGGTGCCATGATTATTGGCTCACTTGTCATCATGCCACCGGCGGAAAAGTCGTCGTAGCTCAACAGTCGTCGAATATCGTTTGCTTCGTCTGGCTCCATGCGGGTCAAGAGATCTTCGGCGCGTTCCGGTGCCAGCTCAGAAATAAGGTCGGCGGCGTCATCGGGATCCATTTCTTCCAAGATATCGGCTGCTCGATCTGCTTCAAGGGCTTCCAAAATCTCAACACGATTCTGATCCGTCATCTCTTCGAGGACGTCAGCTAAGCGTTCGTCGTCGAGTTCGCGGGCAATTTCAGTTCGTCGCTTCGGTGTGAGGTCGTGCAGCATGGACGCGACGTCAGCCGGGCGTAAAGTTTCCATCGTTGCGAGGAGCTGCTCGGCTGCTTGGTCGGGAACCGGGAGTGACATGTTCGTGACATCTTGCCAATCAACGATCATCTTCTCGCCCCTACGGCGAAACCCCGCTGTTGCTCGGCGCACGAAAAGTTGATCCACCAACCATTCGCGGCTGCGAGATTGTTCGACGCTGACGTCAAGAATTGTCACGGGATCACCCGAGGCGTGTAATGCGACGGTTCGGTCAAGTAGTTCCGCGGTGACCATAGTTTCATTCTTGCGCTGTTCGAACCGGCGCAGGTTCACTGTTCCCGTAACAATAATTTGACCCGAGTCAATTGTGGTGACTTTGCTCATGGGTACAAAAATTCGGCGACGTGGGGGGACCTCTACAACTAAACCGGTGAGCCGCGCGGGCAGGGTCCCGGTTCGCAAAATGACAATGGCATCACGCACTTTGCCCACTTGGTCGCCATTAGGGTCAAAAACCCCAATGCCATTAAGTCGGGCGAGGAAGACTCGCGGATTCGTGCTCACCTGCGCAGGGTACCGCTTAATGCTTGGATCAAAAAACCTGTTGGGCTGATTGCAGGGACATCGGGTCAATGGTGTTGGCTGCACCTGTGGGAACAGCATCGCAAAGGGGGGTCGATCGCGGTTCGGTTGACCTTGCTCTCCCTCCCAGAGGCGACCTGATTGCCTTGGCGGTAGCAATTGTTTTCATCGCACTCAGCGGCCCCATGATCGCGGCAACGGCGGCGCCGGTACTTGCGATTGCCTTTTGGCGTTGCCTGATCGGGAGCGGTCTTACGGGATTGTGGGTGGGTTTTAGAGAGCGGGAATCATTTCGATCGATGACCCGTCGGGAGTGGCGACTCACCGCATTGTCCGGGGCATTCCTGGGCCTTCATTTTGCTACCTGGATTCCTTCCCTCGTCTTCACATCGGTTGCCGCTTCAACAGCGCTGGTTGCAACTCAACCAATCTGGGCCGCATTCATCGCGAGAGCTCGAGGGGTGCGGATCAGTCGCGGCTCGTGGATTGGAATTTGGATTGCACTATCCGGAGTATTGGTATTGACGGGTATTGATATCCGCATTGATACCAGACATCTCATTGGCGATGCACTTGCTTTGGCGGGTGCAATTCTTGCGGCGGCCTACGTCTCGGTTGGTGCTGAAGTGCGAAAGAGTGTGCCAACTGCAACCATGACGTTCCCGCTGTATGGAATCGCAGCGCTAACCATCTTGCCACTCATGTTTGTTTTTCAACAGGATCTGATCGGTTTTGGTCTCGATGCGTGGCTCATGATTCTCGCCATCACCTTAGGCGCGCAGTTGCTGGGTCACACGTTAATGAACAAAGTATTAGCGAACTCATCGGCAACATTTGTTTCACTCGCAATTTTGTTTGAGATGCCGGGGGCGGCATTAGCTGCTGCCATTTGGTTGGGGCAAACCCCACCCATCGCGATCTACCCGGCGGCAGCATTAATCATTGCCGGCGTTGTCCTGGTGATTAGGTCAAATCCGAAGAGTGAGATCCCCATGGAGACTTCACCCATTTAAGCCAGACCTGCCTCTGCCAGGGCTTTCTCAGCAGAAGCGCCGGTGTGACCTAACCCTCAAAGTTCTCTTGAGCGAGATAAATAAGTGTGCGCTAATGTTCTTCCATGTCAAATACGGAACGAGAATTGCGCCCCCGACGCTCAAACCTAGCGGTACCGGGTAGCAGCGAGAAAATGCTCGACAAGGCGCGTACCCTCCCCGTGGACCAGGTTTTCATGGATATCGAAGATGCCGTGGCGCCCTTAGCCAAGCCGCAGGCCCGCAAGAACATCGTTAATGCACTCAATGAGGGCGGATACGACGGCAAGATCCGCTCCGTCCGCGTCAATGACTGGACGACCCAGTGGACATACGCCGACGTCATTGAAGTTGTTGAAGGTGCGGGCGCCAACCTTGATGCGATTATGTTGCCGAAAGTTCAGACGGCCGACCAGATTATTGCTCTCGATCTACTACTTACCCAACTGGAAAAATCAAATGGTCTCGAGGTAGGACGGATTGGGATCGAAGCCCAAATTGAAAATGCCCTTGGGCTCATCAACGTCGATGCAATTGCCCAAGCAAGTCCTCGTGTGGAAACCATCATTTTTGGTCCAGCCGACTTCATGGCAAGTATCAACATGAAATCACTCGTCGTGGGTGAGCAACCTCCCGGCTATGACACCGGTGATGCCTATCACTACATCTTGATGCGAATCCTGATGGCAGCCCGTGCCTACAACAAGCAGGCAATTGATGGCCCTTACCTGCAGATCAAGGATGTTGAGGGCTTCCGTCGCGTTGCAGCCCGCTCCGCAGCGCTTGGTTTCGACGGCAAGTGGGCCCTGCACCCGGGTCAAGTCGATGCCGCCAACGAAATTTACTCACCGGATCAGTCGGACTACGACCACGCCGAAATGATCCTCGATGCTTACGAATACTTCACTTCGGCCAGCGGTGGAGCAAAAGGTGCAGCGATGCTCGGAGACGAAATGATTGACGAGGCATCTCGCAAAATGGCTTTGGTAATGGCAGCCAAGGGTAGGGCGGCCGGCCTTACTCGAACACAACAATTCACCGTACCCGAATAACTGAACCCGGATAAAGGACAATCATGACACGCTTGGCATACACCGAGGGACTCACTGACATTCAGAAAGAGATTTTGAGTGCGGTCCACGACTTCGTTAATAACGAGATTATTCCGGTTGCTAACCATCTTGAGCACGCCGATGAGTACCCACAGGCCATTGTTGATGGTCTCAAGGAACTCGGCGTCTTTGGATTGATGATCCCCGAAGAGTACGGCGGCCTCGGCGAGTCACTGCTGACCTATTCCCTCGTTGTCGAAGAGATTGCACGCGGCTGGATGCCGGTCAGTGGCGTAATTAACACTCACTTCATCGTTGCCTACATGTTGATGCACCACGGAACGGCCGAGCAAAAAGAAAAATACCTCCCACGTATGGCGACCGGTGAAGTGCGCGGGGCTTTCAGCATGAGCGAGCCCAACTGTGGGTCTGACGTTTCCGCGATCACTTCGAAGGCAGTGAAAAACGCCGATGGTTACTCACTAACAGGTCAAAAGATGTGGCTGACAAACGGCGGTTCCTCGACACTCGTCGCCGTGTTGGTACGAACCGATGATGCAGCTCCGGCTGACTCCAGTGTCTACAAGCGCATGTCAACCTTCCTTATTGAAAAGACCCCAGGCTTTGGTGAGGTGCGTCCGGGAGTCACGATTCCTGGCAAGATTGAAAAAATGGGTTACAAAGGTGTGGATACCACCGAATTGATCATGGATAACCTTCAGCTTTCTAACGACGACCTTCTTGGTGGGGAACCCGGCAAGGGCTTCTACCAGATGATGGACGGCGTTGAAGTCGGCCGCGTTAACGTTGCGGCCCGGGCTTGCGGTCTGGCCCTGCGCGCATTTGAATTGGGAATCGAGTACGCGCAAATGCGCGAGACATTTGGCAAGCCAATTATTGAGCACCAGGCTGTGTCATTCCGCCTGGCCGACATGGCAACAAAGGTGGAGGCCGCCCATCAAATGATGGTTATGGCTGCAAAGCTCAAGGACAGTGGTGCTCGCAATGACCTCGAGTCCGGGATGGCCAAATACATAGCCAGTGAGTACTGCAAGGAAGTAGTGGAAGACTCCTTCCGCATCCATGGTGGTTACGGGTATTCAAAGGAATACGAAATTGAGCGTCTCTACCGTGAGGCACCGATGCTTCTGATTGGTGAGGGTACCGCTGACATTCAAAGGATGATTATCGGTCGACGGTTGCTCGAGGACTATAAAATCAAGAAGTAGTGCCGATTACCTCGGTAGTTAACTAGTCCAGTGGAATTTACCGAAAACCCAGAACTGTGGCTTCTCGCAATTGGGTTGACAGTTTTCGTGGCGCTGACGCACGTCTTCGCTCCGGCCATTCTCGACAGTAGGTTGCTGAACAGTCCTAAGTCGCGACAGGTATCCATCGCATCCTTTTCAGGCGGCGTTGCGGTGGCATACGTGTTTGTTCATCTGCTGCCTGAGTTGGCTGATGGGGAACGTGCTTTTGCCAATGTTTCAATGACAGATGCAGTCCCTGATCTATTTATCCAATCCTCATTGTTTTTCGTGGCGCTGATCGGCCTTGTTGTGTTCTATGCATTTGATGCAAAGGCCGAGGAGTTGGGGAATGGGTCAGAGATTCTTTATCGCACCCATCTCATCACGGTTGGCATTTTGAGTTTCATTTTTTCCTATACGACACCAGAGAGAATTGAGATCGGCCCGGATTTTGCAATCCTCTTTGCGATTGTTATGTCACTGCACTTTATATTGTCAGATAGAGGTCTTGCCCGCGCCCACCCGGAGCATTTCGCTCGATCTGACCGATGGGTGCTCACCGCATTCCTATTTGCCGGGCTGGTTTTGGCCTACATTGCGCCACCACCCAATGAACTCTTCGTCGCAATCCCAACTGCCTTTTTGGGTGGCGCCATCCTCATGACCGTGTTCCGCGAGGAATTACCCAATGTCAATGTCACTCGACTGGGCTGGTTCACCGCGGGAGTCACACTCTTCACTGGGCTATTGCTGTGGGCGACCTACATCACGCAGTAATGCTTGCGCTGACAGTAAGTTCAGTAATCCCAGAATCCTTCACGGAGTATTCCCATGATTGGGCCAATAGTTCGACCAGCGCTAATCCTCGACCATGATCAGAGTCGGAAGAGACAATGCCGGCGATAAGTTTGATTCCGGAGTCCCGAATGTGATTGGTGACGTCAATGTGCATTTCATTCCCGTTAAGCGCAACCGTCATAGTGATCGGGCCGGTTCCATGAACATAGGCGTTAGTGACCAACTCTGATGCAATTGCCTCGAGGGAGTCACGACTTTCACTTTCGGGCAGGGCCTCAAGGATCGCTTCACGTGCCAAGCGCGCGCACTCGGGAGCGCGCGCAATCTCGAGTGTGAAACTAGTTTCCGTCACCACTACGAGTCCGGCGACGATCACGGCTCTTGCCGGCAGCGGCCTTTTTGGGTGCATCAGCTTCTGGCTTGTTCGCCGGTGATTTCTTAGCCGAGCCACCGCCCGAGTTATTGCCTGATCGCGTGTTTGAAGGCTTGCGAGCAGTTGGCTTTTGCTGTGGTGACTTACCGCCCAGATCCTCGAGGGTTTCAGCGCCAAGTCCAGCTCGGGTTTGATCACCCTTGGCCAAGCGGCCTGTTGCATCACGGGGGATCCCAAGACCGGTGTACACGTGATCACTCGTTGAGTAAGTTTCGATTGGATCTTTGAATGGAAGTTTGAGGGCGCGGTCGATCATCTGCCAACGGGCAACATCTTCCCAGTCAACGAGGGTCACCGCAACACCTGAATTTCCGGCGCGACCTGTGCGACCAACGCGATGCAGATATGCCTTTTCATCTTCTGGGCATTCGAAATTAATAACGTGGGTTACACCTTCGACGTCAATTCCACGGGCAGCAACATCGGTTGCCACGAGAATATCAATTTTGCCGCCACGAAATGCGCGAAGAGCTTGCTCACGGGCGCCCTGGCCAAGGTCACCGTGAACGGTTCCCACGGCAAAGCCTCGTTCGGTGAGTTCATCGTAAATCTTCTGTGCTTTTCTTTTTGTTCTCGTGAAAATCATGACGAGTCCGCGGCCCTCTGCCTGCATAATCTTGGCAACGAGTTCAATCTTGTCCATGGGGTGAGCGCGCCATACATGCTGCTCAATGGAGTCAACGGTTGCGCTTTCATCATGTGGATCACTTGCCCGGATGTGGGTCGGTTGGGTCATATACCTGCGAGCCAAGTTCACAATCTGTCCTGGCATGGTCGCCGAGAACAACATGGTTTGACGCTCGGTCGGGAGCATGGCAACAATTCGTTCAACGTCAGGGAGGAAACCCATGTCGAGCATTTCATCGGCTTCATCCATGACGAGTACGCGGACACTGCTCAGATCAAGATCTCGTCGGTTAGAAAGATCAAGGATTCGACCGGGGGTACCAACAACAACGTCAATGCCGGACTTGAGTGCATCAATTTGCGGTTCAATTGCACGACCTCCGTATACGGCGAGGACACGAACACCGAGATCCTTACCGGCAATTGATAAATCCGAGGCAACCTGTGAAGCCAGTTCGCGGGTTGGGCAGACAACAAGTGCCTGCGGTGTTGGTCCACCGGGAATACTCATGCGTTGCAGAAGTGGAACGCCGAAGCCAAGTGTTTTACCTGTTCCGGTTTTGGCTTGGCCAATAATGTCGCGGCCATCAAGGGCCATCGACATGCACATTTCCTGAATCGGGAAAGCAAAGTCAATGCCTTTTGCCGAGAGTGCAGAAACAATTTTTGGGTGTGCGCCCAGCTCAGCAAATGATTTCGGCTGGGCACGTGTTTGTTCAGCCGGATTTTCCGGCAGACTTTCGATCGTGGTTGACAGAAGAACTCCAGTGTTAATGAGGCGGGAAAATGCCCGCTTCGGGGATCATGAGCGAGTGGCTCAATGGTTTCATGGTACCCCGATACCCTTATGGTGCTTGGCTAGCCCTAGGCAAGTGCGCCACCACATGCGAGCGGAGTTGATTCAGACCGATGTCCCAGGAGTCGATTGAGCAAGAGTTAGCCAATGACCCCCAGTACCGGGCGGCGGTAGTCGACCTACTCGCGGTGCTAGCCGTGAGTGAGCTGACGGCATTTGAGCGAATGGCCGCGGATAGTATTTTGGCGCCATCATTTGCCGATAAAGCGTCCATGGGAGAGTTGGCCACCACTGAATTCAGGCATTTCATTTTGTTGCGCAATCGACTCGTAGAACTGGGCGCCGATCCTGAAATCGTCATGGAGCCTTTTCGGCAAACCTTGGAAGAATTCCACGCCAAGACCAAACCAACCGACTGGCTTGAAGGTCTGATGAAAGCTTTCGTGGGTGATGGAATCGCGCTTGATTTCTATCGAGAGATTTCTTCCTATGTCGACCCGCGAACCCGTGAATTGGTACTAGAAGTGTGCGATGACCTCACCCAGGCGGCTTATGTTGTGGATCGGATACGCGCGGCAATCGAAGAGGACCCTAAAGTTGCAGGGCGTTTAGCGCTGTGGGGACGCAGGCTCGTCGGTGAAGCCTTGTCCCAAGCGCAGCGGGTTGCCGCAGAACGTGATGCTTTGGCTGCACTCATTATTGGTGGGGTTGACCGGCCAGGCGCTGATCTGGCTGAAATTGGTCGCATGTTGGCGCGACTCACTGACAGCCATTCACGGCGCATGGCCGATCTTGGTTTGGCTGCTTAAAGCTATTTGCCAAATCCAACGCGACGGCCGGCTGCTGGACCCAAATCAATGTAGGCAATCTTGCTACCGGGAACGAGTACGACTCGACCTTTTGTGTCGGTCAAACTCAAAAGTGAACCCGAGTTAATTGCCTCCGTTGCCTTGGCCGTGATTGATTCAGCGCTTTCCTCAGTCTCAAGTGAGATGTCGCGCGCAATGTGTTGAACTCCAATGTTGACGTCCATGATGTGCCTTTCTTAGCTGTTGGTTGTTGGATGATGGTTTTTAGAAATTGAATTATTTATGCGGGCGGATGTGAAAGTGGGAATCCTCTGATACCGCGCCAGGAGAGCATCGCTACTAACTCTGCGGCGTCTTCTCGGGGAATGGTCGGATCCCGCAGCCAATTCGTGGCGGCAACTTGGGCCATGCCGTGCAGCCCGGCGCCGAGAAGCGTTGCCTGGCTTTCACTCAGCCCGGTATCTTTCTTGATTACTGCGGCAATACGTTTAATTACTTCACGTTCAAGTCGTTCAAGGCGGGCACGCACTTGCGGTTCGTTAGTGAGGTCTGATTCAAAGACGAGTCGGTAAGCGTCTTGGGGGTCGTCAACAAATTCAAAGTAGGTTTGTATGGTTGCGATCACGCGCGACTTATTGTCAGTGATATCACGCAGTGAGGCATCTGATTTGGCGAGTAGATCGTCGATCCCAGCATCAAGTAACGCCAAGTAGAGGTCCAACTTGCTGGGGAAGTGCTGGTAGAGAAGTGGCTTTGAGACACCGGCGGTCTCGGCAATGATTTCCATGCTGGCGGCGTGGTACCCCTGCTCCACGAAGACCGAACGGGCAACGTCCACAAGTTGGTCCCGGCGCTGGGATTTAGGGAGGCGCGCGGTGCGCGAGCCAGACTCCTCAACCCCAGACTCCTTATCCGATGCCACAACAACCATGGGTGGAGTCTACTTTGCATTGGGATTTATTTATCGCGTACGCTTTAGGCATGCTTTCCCCTATTTCCCCACGCGTTGAGGCCCCGCACGCTTACCCGCGCAATATCGAGTTTCTCGCCAAGCGAACGATTTCCTATCGAAGCACACGAACTTCAGACACTTCCCCCGACCGGGTGGGTGTTTTCCTCCACGGACTTGGGGGCTCTTCACTTAACTGGACAGATTTGATGCTCGCCCTTGAGTCGCAACTCACCGGATACGCGATTGATCTTCCCGGGTTCGGCATGTCACCACCCCCGCGTGATGGTGATTACACGCCTGCTGGGCATGCTCGGGCCGTCGCTGAATTCATTATTGATAAAGATCTTGGGCCCGTTGATCTTTTCGGAAACTCTCTCGGTGGTGCTGTCGCATTGCAACTTGCCGCACACAAACCCGAACTGGTGCGCTCCATGACCCTCATCTCCCCGGCTTTCCCGAGTCTTTATGCGACAAAGGGAAATGTCCATTTACCGGCAATCGCTTTACCAGGGGTGGGCGAGAGATTAATCCCTAAATTTTTTCAGATGCCCGCCGAAGATCGCGTTCAGGCTACAGTTGATGGTTGCACCGCCCGACCTGATCAGTTTTCACAAATCCGAATGGCTGAAGCGGCCGCGGAATTAAGGGAACGAGACCATCTGACCTATAACAGTGACGCCTTCCTTCGATCACTTCGTGGTCTGTTCGCAACGAATACCGATCTGATCGGACCCAACCGTCCGTGGAAACTCGCTGAGCGAGTCACGGTTCCCACGCTGGGAATTTATGGTCGTGATGACGTGCTGGTGAGCGCTAAGAACGCACATCGATTCACGAAGCATTTTCCCAACGCACACGTCGTTGTTCTTCCTGACACGGGTCACATGGCTCAGTCAGAGCACCCCGAGTTCGTCAAGGCGGCTTGGGATCGTTTCCTGCTGTAATTGAGTTATCCACAGCAAGAAAATCACTACTTTATTTAATGTCTTAATTCGGCTTACCCTGATTGCGCGCAAGATGGCACCAACACTTCGCGCAAACTAAAGGGGTAATCATGGAATCGGTGTTGATTGATTCACGCATCATTGAGTCACGGGTTCGCGAGCAGATTCGAACCCTTGATCTTGACCCGGTGATTGATAGCTCCCAGGTGCTTCACTTGATTCAGGAAAGCGTTTCTGATCTGTTCGCGGGTGGATCAATAATCGACGTGCCGGCATTAGTAATTGAAATACACCATCAAATATCTGGTTATGGTCCACTGCAAAAGTTTTTCGATGACCCAACGGTTGAAGAAATTTGGATCAATGAACCCAGTCGTGTCTTCATTGCTCGAGGTGGGCGAAGTGAACTGACCGGAGTCATTTTGGTTCCCGAGCAAGTGCGCGAACTGGTTGAACGGATGCTTCGGACTTCGGGGCGCCGCCTTGATCTGTCCCAACCCTTTGTTGACGCGGTCCTCTCTGACGGTAGTCGGTTGCATGTTGTCATCCCTGAGATAACCCAAAAACATTGGTCGGTAAATATTCGGCGTTTCATCGTTCGCCCTAAAACTATTTTTGACCTTGTAAGCCTGGGAACTCTCGATCAGCAAGCAGCCACTTTTCTTGACGCCGCGGTTAAATGCGGCCTCAATATTGTGGTGGCCGGTGGTACGCAGGCGGGGAAAACCACATTGCTGAACGCACTCCTTGGTTGTGTTCCACACCACGAACGCATCATCAGTTGCGAAGAAGTTTTCTAAATTCA
>JBIIOS010000148.1:0-4461 GCA_044336805.1 Candidatus Nanopelagicales bacterium | reverse complement strand
GCCAGGTGTCGCCGGTGAAACGTGTTTACCCGTTCCATAGGCCTGTACCTGTTTCAACAAAAAGTCGGACCGTCCCAACACGAGGGCCTCCGGTCAGGATTGAACTGACGACCTACCGCTTACAAGGCGGTTGCTCTACCACTGAGCTACAGAGGCTTGTCCTGAGCAAGCTCAAGAACGAACGCAACATTACTGGGCGTCTGTGCGCCACGTAATTTCGGTCTGGACATTGCCAAAAGTCCAGAATGGGAGGCACAGAGGTTGGGCTGAGGCTTGGTTAGCCAGCCGGACAAAGCGAGCTCGCACTCGGTACAGTCGGGTCAACCAAGTTTGCCGATAACGGGAGGGCCTCAGATACATGGACGCCTTCCTGTTGAGTTTTGCCGTAATTTTCGTCGCTGAATTGGGTGACAAGTCTCAGCTAATGGCGATGACTTTTGCAACCCGCTACAAGTTTTGGACCGTGGTCGCTGCGATCACGGTTGCGACCGCAATAGTTCATTTGTTCTCTGTTGCTTTAGGCAACGTCATTGGGCTTGCCCTGCCAGTCGGTCCCATCAATGTTGCGGCCGGGCTAGCTTTTGTTTTCTTTGGCCTTTGGACCTTACGCGGTGACAAACTCAGTGAAGACGAGGAATCAAAAGCTTCCCGCTCGAACCGACCCGCATTCTTTGCTGTCGCGATTGCCTTCTTTTTAGCTGAGCTTGGTGACAAGACAATGCTCGCAACGGTCACCCTTGCAACAACTGAAGGTTGGTTTGGTACTTGGGTTGGTTCAACGCTGGGCATGGTTGCCGCGGACGTTTTAGCAATCGGCGTTGGTGTACTCCTTGGAAAGGCGTTGCCGGAAAAGGTCATCAAGATCGGCGCGGCAGTCCTGTTCTTCATATTTGGGGCAATACTCATCTACACGGGGGTAACTTCTTAAACACCGGGGAGTGTTCACACTTGCCTGAGATTTGTGTTCTGTGTCACGTTTCTGCCCGGATTTCATGTAAAAAACGACACGAAATGTGGATTCTTCATGAACTTTCACTGATTAGCCATGTTTGAGTTTGCCGAATGTGAATTTGTTGCTTACTATCAAAATTCGTAAAAATAACACCAAATATCAAGGAGAAGAAATGCGAGTAATGCGTCGCACCGCAATTGCGGTAGTAGCAGTAGCAGCAGCACTGACTTTGTCAGCATGCAGCAGCTCATCGGATGAAGCAACTACGGCTGAGTCAAGTGCTGCAGTTGAAGAGTCTGCAATTGCAGAGGCTGACGAAATGGTCGGCGAGACCAGTCCCGGCACCATTGTTGAAGTTGCTTCAGCAAACCCCGATTTCAGCACATTGGTAGCTGCAGTTTCTGCCGCTGGCTTGGTTGAAACACTCAGTGGCGAAGGCCCCTTCACAGTGTTTGCACCAACTAATGAGGCTTTCGCAGCTCTCCCAGCAGGTGTCTTGGACGCACTTTTGCTTCCAGAGAACAAAGATGCTCTCGTCAAGATTCTGACCTACCACGTTGTTCCAGATACAGTTTTGGCCGCTGACATCACAGATGGCGACGTCGCAACCGTTGAAGGACAGAACGTTACCCTTTCAACAGCAAATGGTGTCACTGTTAATGGAGCCACAGTCCTTACCGCCGATGTCCTTGCTGACAACGGTGTTATCCACGTAATCGACGCTGTGCTCGTTCCATCAGATGTTGATGTTGCTGCACTGACAATGCCGTAAGTTCGGTCATTTAAGTTCGGTTCTTATAGTTAACTGATTTATACCGAAATCCGGTTACCTCTTCACGGAGGTAACCGGATTTCGTCTATTTGCGTCATCGCAAGGTCAGAGTCAGCCAGAAGCGCACGCATCCGCGTAAATGGCCTCGGGGACCTGCGCGTCAGCGGAGTAGTTAGCGTCACCGGTACCGCACACCTGCTCAGGGCTTTTCGGTATCGAGAACTGACCCTCGGCTTGGAAGATAAACGAGTTGGAAGCACCTATGGGATTTAGATAAACTATCGGTTATTGACGATGGACGATGTTAGGGTTTGCCGTAATTGCAATTGTTACTACTATGAAAATTCAGGAAAATCCGGCGTATCCAGGAGAAAAAAATGCGAGTAATGCGTCGCACCGCAATTGCGGTGGTTTCGGTTGCAGCTGCACTGACTTTGTCAGCATGCAGCAGTTCATCTGATCAAGCAACAACAGCTGAGTCAAGTGCTGCACTCTCAAAGGGATCTATTGAAGATGCTGATGAAACAGAGACAATTTTCTCCGAGACAATCGTGGACCTTGCTTCAAAAGACCCAGCCAATTTCAGCACTTTGGTAGCTGCAATTAATGCGGCTGGCTTGGTCGAAACACTTAATGGTGAAGGCCCCTTCACCGTGTTCGCACCAACAAATGAGGCTTTCGCAGCGCTCCCAGCAGGCGTTCTTGACGCACTGTTGCTCCCAGAGAACAAAGATGCTCTCGTCAAAATTCTGACCTACCACGTTGTTCCAGACACGGTTCTGGCTGCTGACATTGCAGACGGTGACGTCGTAATCGCAACCGTTGAAGGACAGAACGTACTTTTCTCAACATCAAACGGTGTCACTGTCAACGGATTCGACGTTCTTTTTGAAGATGTCATTGCCGGTAACGGTGTTATCCACGTACTTAACGCTGTACTCGTTCCAGCAGATGTCGATATTCCTGCACTGACAACTCCGTAATTTCAACCATTACGGTTTCCTAAGTACGATCGAAACCCGGTTACCTCTACAGTGAGGTAACCGGGTTTCGTCTATTTGCGTCATCGCAAGGTCAGAGTCAGCCTGAAGCGCACGCTAGCGTGTACAAGGACTCGGGGACCTGCGCATCAGCGGAGTAATTGGCGCCACCGGTACCGCACACCTGCTCAGGGTTCTTTTGGATCCAGAATTGCCCCTCGGCTTGGAAGATGAACGAGTTGGGAGCACCTTGAGGTCCGTCGGCGGGTGGATCTTTTGGCCCGAGAATGCCAGTTGCTACGGCCCACCCGTCAGCACACTCAAGGTCTTCAATAGGCATCGCGTTATCGGTTGACCCGTCGGTTGCAAGGGCTAACACGGCTTGGTCGACAAATGGTTGTACGGCCTCCGTGGTGCATTCGGTCATACCGCCAACCATGGGGGACTCGGTGGCGGCGGTTTCAGAATCGCTGCTCGAGCACCCAGCAAGTGATAGCCCGGCAATAATTAGTGCTGTTGACAGGGTAAGTGTCTTACGCATGTGTTGCCTTTCTTTGTTGTTGGTGCGTTAAGTCATAGGGTACTGCCGTGCAGACTAAACGCCCACTACCCGCGATGCTCATAGCTGCAGTTATTAGTCTCGTTCTGGGTTACTTCGTTCTCGAAATGGTTAATTCCGGTATTTCGCTGGTCTGGGAAACAATCCCGGAAACATGGGAGCGAACTCCTGCTTGGTACGTCATAGGGGTGTTGCTGATTGCGGCGGTGCTCGTTTATGTTATTCGACGATTCATTGGTGACACGGGCCATTCGCCTTTGGGCGGGATCAAGGTCAGCCCGCTCACCCCCAAGGAATACCTTGCCGCGATTCTGGCAATTCTGGCTTCGCTGTGGGGTGGAGTGGTGCTCGGTCCTGAAGTCGCGCTGGTCGCAACCGGTTCGGTGATTGGTGGACTGGCAGCCAAAACATTGAAAGTGACCGACCCGAAAGATGTAAAGAAAGTCGTCGGATTCGGCGCATTGGGCGGACTCCTGGCCCTGTTCGTGGGACCAATTCTTTCCGGCAACCTGAAACTCGGCAGCACTCCTACCGCGATCGAGGTAGATCAACTCGCTTGGGCGATTCCGGTCACAATCATTACGACCGTGGCGATCACCCTTGCCCGCGTTGTCGCTGCTCTCCTTGCACGCGCGACCAGTGCAGGGCCGCACTTACCGATTTTGATCGTCGCTTCTCTAGTCATTGCCGCAACGGCGCTACTCATGCAGGCGTGGACCGGTGAAGGCGTCATCTACATCGCGACATCGGGCGAGGAACTGATCACCGAACTTCCCAAACTCACTTCGGCCAGCACCGTTGCCGCAATCATCGTGTTGAAAACAATTGCTTATGCAGTCTCCTTGGGTTCGGGTTTTCGAGGTGGCCCGTTCTTCCCGGCAATGTTTATTGGTGCATCAGCCGGTTTGCTGATGGCATTGGTGATTCCGAACGGTCCATCGGTTTCCGCCGCAATCGTTGTCGGTGTTGTCGCTTCACTGGTTGCAACTGCGCCGATGAAGTGGCACATCGTGATTATTTTAGGAATAGTTCTCGGTTTCCTCATCGGATCTTGGACGCTCATCCCAGCAGCGCTGATCGGTGCGATCGTTGCTCGACTTATCCCACGTTGGGGTGATCGGGTTTCTATTCCGACCCACTCAGGCTGACCAACGCCGAAGGTATGCGCTTAACTAAGCCCATGCGCGCTGCCCTCTAC
>JBIIOS010000027.1:0-17384 GCA_044336805.1 Candidatus Nanopelagicales bacterium | reverse complement strand
ATAACTCAAAAACATTGGTCGGTAAACATTCGGCGATTCATCGTTCGTCCTAAAACTATTTTTGACCTTGTAGGTCTGGGAACTCTCGATCAGCAAGCAGCCACTTTTCTTGACGCCGCGGTTAAGTGCGGTCTCAATATTGTGGTGGCCGGTGGTACGCAGGCGGGGAAAACCACATTGCTCAATGCACTTCTTGGCTGTGTTCCACACCACGAACGCATCATCAGTTGCGAAGAAGTTTTCGAAATTCATATTGACCACCCAGACTGGATCGCCATGCAAACACGTGATGCCAGTTTGGAAGGAACCGGTGAAATCCCGCTGCGCCGCCTTGTCCGTGAAGCTCTCCGTATGCGTCCTACACGGCTAATTGTTGGTGAGGTTCGTCAAGGCGAATCCCTTGACCTCCTCATCGCTATGAACTCGGGTATGCCTTCACTGTCAACATTGCACGCGAACAGTGCCCGTGAAGCGGTTACCAAACTCTGCACACTTCCCCTTCTTGCGGGAGCAAATATTCCCGGTGACTTTGTCGTGCCAACCGTTGCGGGAGCGGTTGATTTAGTAATTCACGCCGCTACAGATCCCAGTGGTCAAAGACGCATTACCGAAATTTCAGGTCTGACGGGTCGAGTCGAAAACAATATTGTGGAGATGAGCACGATTTTTAAAGACGAAGGAGCTGGACTGGCGCGAAAGGGTGGCTACCCACCGCACCCAGAGAGATTTATTGCGCACGGATTTGATCTGACGAGCATCTTGTATGCGCAGAAGCCACTTCATGGTGTTGCCTGATGGGCGCCGTGCTCGGGTTGGCAGCCGGAATTGGTGTGTTACTCATTTTCCTGTCTTTCAGCAGTAACAAACCGGTGCGGGTGCGCAAAGAAAGTTACGCGGGAACATTGGTCAAAGCCGCAGGCTTGCCCAATGTGACCGCGGGAACCGTATATACAAGCATGGGCATTGCGGCACTGGTCACGGGTTCAGTTGCGCTCATCATTACGTCAATACCGATGGTTGCATTAATGGCCGCTGTTGGAGCAACCTTTATCCCGATCTTCAGCCTCAAGCGCCGGGTAAAGGTTAGGTCAAAAGCTTTGCGCACAAGTTGGCCCGACGCGGTTGACTCCTTGGCCTCCTCGGTTCGGGCAGGAATGTCTCTGCCGGAAGCCGTAGCCGATTTGGCAGTAAATGGACCTGCATCGCTGCGATATGCATTCGTGCACTTCTGTAACTACTACCGCTCAACGGGTTCATTTGGTCAAGCCCTGAATGCCTTGCAGGAACGGTTAGGTGATCCTGTTGCTGATCGAGTTGTTTCTGCCCTGCGGATCGCCTATGAAGTGGGTGGAACAGACCTTGGGCAGGTTTTACGCACGCTGAGCGCTCTGCTGCGCAGTGATGCAATTACGCGCGGGGATATTGAAGCAAGACAAAGTTGGACGATTTCCGCTGCTCGTATGTCGATCGCTGCTCCCTGGCTTACCTTGGCCATGTTGTGCACCAGACCCGATGCGGTTGCCGCATTTCGAACCGGCCAGGGAGCGGTAGTTCTCCTAGGCGCCGCCGCAGTCTCCTTTATCGCCTATCGAATCATGTTGCGTATTGGCGCATTGCCAAAGCAATCACGAGTTGTCTTTGAGGTGCCCGCATGAGTTCCTCAATCATTGGCTCACTCCTTGGACTCATGGCGGCATGTGGTGTTCTCATTGCAATCACCCGCTACCGCTCATTGACCCCAGTGACTATTTCGGCGCGCGTGATCCGTGCAACCCAGGGCAGTATTCCGCAGCTCAATGTGCTCATGCCCAGTGAAAGCAGGTCGGGAGCATTAGCGTCCTTACGTGAATTTATTCGTCCCAATTCAGAGTGGATCTCACGGTTTGGCAACGCCGACAAATTAATGGAGAGATTGCGTAAGGCAGGTAAAACCACGGGGGATCGCAACGCAGATCTGGCGCGCTTTCGCTGGGAACAAATTTCTTGGGCGGCAATTGGCCTCATTGCCGGGATTGCGATTGGCATGTGGTCGATTGCTCGTGGATCGAATCCGGTACTCATTGGGTTAACCGCGGCTATCGGAATCGGTATCGGATTCCTTGTGCATGAGCGACATATATCTGGACTGGGAAATAAGCGGGTACAACGAATCGATGCGCAGTTCCCTGATTTAGCAGAACTGCTCGCTTTCTCCGTGACGGCGGGGGAGACCTCCCTGGCCGCATTGACGCGTATTGCGCACCTGGGTAGCGGTGACCTCGCACATGAACTTCAAACGTGCGTTGCAGAAATTAAAGCGGGGAGTTCCTTCACCGACGCACTGCAAGCAATGTCTGATCGAACCGGATCACGCTGCGTTGAACGGTT
The DNA here is from genome assembly GCA_044336805.1 of Candidatus Nanopelagicales bacterium. Taxonomy (GTDB): domain Bacteria; phylum Actinomycetota; class Actinomycetes; order S36-B12; family S36-B12; genus UBA4592. The sequence goes on along the minus strand of JBIIOS010000027.1, from coordinate 15,017 downwards.
TGTCTCGGGCCTGGTGATCGCAATTGAACGCGGCACGCCGTTGAGCGGGGTTCTTCGCGCTCAGGCGGCTGATACGAGGAATGAACAACGGCAGCACTTAATTGAGTTGGCTGGAAAGAAAGACGTTGTCATGTTGGTCCCGGTCGTGTTTTTCATCCTGCCCACCGTGATTGTGATTGCTCTATTTCCGGCAATGCGTGGCCTCGAAGTACTTGTTCCCTAAAAATCAACTACTACATAACGAAAGGTACGAAATGAAAATCGAACTGTTATTGGGCAAGCTGTTTACTAGGTTGGCAAATGAACGTGGAGATGTTCCGGGTTGGGTACTCGTCGCTGTTATGACCGCAGGACTCGTTACCGCAATCTGGCTGATTGCTGATGACCAACTCACGGGAATCCTGGACCGTGCGATCTCGAGTGTCTCCGCATAATTTTCGTGATCGATTCACTTCTGATCGCGGAAATGCAAGCGTTGAATTTGCCCTCGTCGCCCCATTGCTCATGTTGGTTGCACTTGCAGTATTGCAATTGATGTTGGCAATTCACGTAAGGACCGTTATAACCAGTGCCGCGATTGAGGGTGCACGCGTTGCAGCATTGGTGGACGGTGATTTGGCTCGGGCAGAGTCACGCACCAGATCCATCCTGGAAAGCAATATCGCGGGAACAGCGGTGCAAAACATAAGAGCATCTCGAGTCACCGAAGGAGCAAATGACATGTTCTCCGTAGTGGTGGAAACAGAACTGCCACTACTGGGTTTTTATGGACCAACATCGATGAAACTCACGGGCCATGCGCTCGCCGAGTGAGTCTGATCGGGGCAGCGCCTCGATTGAATTCATCGTGGTGGGTGTCGCCATTATTTTGCCACTCATCTACATAGCGATCACGGTACTAACCCTTAATGCTGCCCAATTCGCATCCCATCAAGCTGCAAGGGAGGGCGCACGAGCATTTGTTACCAGCACCAGTAATTCATCAGGAAATCAAAGAGCAAGCATCGCTGCGAACCAAGCATTTGCTGACTACGGGCTTAGCGAATCAGAACTAGAGATTGCAATCACGTGCGATCACATCTCCTGTCTCACTCCGGGTGGGAGCGTGTCTATAGAAGTGAGTACCCAGGTTCCCTTGCCATTTGTGCCTCACTGGGGTTCAACAGGTCCAATCACTATGCCCATCACCGCCAAAGCCACTCTTCTCGTTGACCAATACCGTGAAGCTGGGTCATCGTGAAAAGTGAAGAAGGCAGCATCATGCTGCTGGGAATCGGAATGATCGGGGTGTGTCTTCTCGCACTGGCGGTAGTAACAGACAGCGCCAGCGCTTTCATTCAACAACGCGAATTGCAATCAATCGCCGACTCGATCGCACTCGCGGGGGCCCAGGGGATCGACATTGAGCAGTATTACCGAACCGGAGCGGGTCAAGCTACAAAGCTCAACTCGGCTCAGGTCCTCGACATTGCTAAAACCCATGCGGTCGCCATGACGGCTGATTCAGAGATTGTCCTGATAAACATTGAAATCGAGCCCGACGGCAAGTCCGTGCTGGTCACCCTTAATGCACCATTGCGCCTCACATTCTTTGATTCCTTGCCTTTTGATCCTGTCACGGCTAGCGCCTCGGCGAGGTTGGATTACGCCCCATAAGGCTCACGCTGGTACTTAACTCGTAAAGTTGGGTCGTGCCATCACTTGAGGTTCAGGAACGCCTGAACGAATTAGCAACCAAAGTGAGCAGCATTGGCACGGTGCTTGACGTGCCCCGCATGTTGGAAAAGATCACCGAATTAGAGGCTGAGGCATCGGTTCCTAATTTGTGGGATGACCAGGCGAATGCGCAGAGAGTGACTTCGAAGTTGTCCACCATTCAAGGTGAGTTGCGCAAGTTTGAAACGGTGCAGGGGAGAAATGCGGATCTCCCGGTGCTTTTTGAATTGGCCGAAGATGCCGGCGACCAGGAATCCATCGACGAAGCAATGAAAGAGCTGAAGGCCCTTGAAGGGGTCGTAAGTGAACTTGAAATTCGCACACTTCTCTCCGGTGAATATGACGAGCGTGAAGCACTGATCACCATTCGATCCGGTGCTGGTGGGGTTGACGCAGCGGACTGGGCCGAAATGCTGCTGCGCATGTATGTCCGGTATTGCGAGCGTCACGGCTGGACCTATGAGGTCTATGACACCTCATACGCTGAAGAAGCCGGGATCAAGTCCGCCACGTTTGCTGTTAAAGCGCCATATGCCTACGGAACACTTTCGGTTGAACAAGGAACCCACCGGCTGGTGCGCATCTCACCATTTGACAATCAAAGCAGGCGACAAACTTCATTCGCCGACGTTGAAGTAATTCCGGTTTTGGAACAGGCCGAAAGTGTTGATATTCCCGACGACGATTTACGTGTTGATGTGTACCGGTCAAGTGGCCCGGGCGGACAAGGTGTGAACACAACCGACTCAGCCGTGCGACTCACTCATATTCCCACCGGGATTGTTGTGTCCTGCCAGAATGAACGCTCGCAAATACAGAACAAGGCAACAGCCATGGTCGTGCTTCAAGCAAAGCTTCTGGCAAACCAGCGGCAGGCTGAGCGGGCCAAAATGGACGCCCTCAAAGATGACTCTGGTGGCTCATGGGGCAACCAGATGCGCTCATATGTCCTTCATCCGTATCAAATGGTGAAGGATCTGCGGACCAATGAGGAAACAGGTAACACCGGAGCGGTGCTGGACGGGGAAATTGATGAACTGGTTCAGGCGGGAATTAGGTGGAGAAAGACCAATTCGGCCACGCCGTAATCACCGATTTTGGTCCGATCCGCTTAGACTGCCATTCATTGACCTGATGGCTTCCCGACTGAAACGGAGTACCGCGCAGTGATCCTGTTCGACACCGTCACCAAGCTCTACCCCAATCAATCCCGACCAGCATTAGAAGAAGCTTCCCTTGAAATTGAAAAAGGTGAGTTCGTCTTCCTGGTGGGACCTTCCGGGTCAGGGAAATCCACTTTCCTTCGATTGGTGCTCCGCGAAGAGCGACCCACCGCTGGAAATGTTTGGGTATTGGGTAAAGACCTAAGTCGGCTTTCGAACTGGAAAATTCCCACGCTCCGCCGGGAGATTGGAACCGTATTCCAGGACTTCCGATTGCTACCTAATAAGAGTGTTTTCGAGAATGTGGCGTTCGCCCTTGAAGTGATCGGTAAGCCAAAAGCACTCATCAATAAAGTTGTCCCCGAAGTTTTGGAAGTTGTCGGTCTTGAAGGTAAAGAGGAGCGCCGCCCCGATGAACTCTCCGGTGGCGAGCAGCAGCGGGTGGCGATCGCTCGAGCATTTGTTAACCGACCCAAGTTACTGATCGCGGACGAACCAACCGGAAACCTTGACCCGGGAACCTCCGTGGGGATCATGAAACTACTTGATCGAATTAACAGATTGGGAACAACGGTTGTCATGTCAACCCATGACGCCCAGATCGTTGATCAGATGCGCCGCCGAGTTGTTGAACTTGAAAACGGTCATGTGGTTCGAGATCAGTCCCGTGGCGTGTACGGATACGCCCGCTGATGCGCGCACAATTTGTTGCCAGTGAAGTTGGGAACGGACTTCGTCGAAATTTAACGATGACTCTTGCGGTCATCATCACGGTCGCAGTTTCGCTCACCCTGTTCGGTGTCAGCTTGCTGGTTCGCGCGCAGGTCGACACTATGAAAGATTTTTGGTACGACAAAGTTGAAGTTTCCATCTTCCTGTGTGCTAAGGGCAGTGATACTCCTTCATGTGCTGGTGGCGCAGTTACCCCTGCGCAACGCGATCAAATCAAAGCGGACCTTGAATCATTACGTCCACTTGTTCTAGACATCTACTACGAATCACAAGGAGAGGCATACGCGCGCTTCCAAGAACAGTTCGCGAACTCGCCAATTGTTGACAGCGTCAATGAAAGCGCTTTGCCTGAATCTTTCCGAGTCAAGTTGGCCGATCCCACGCAGTACGACGTGGTTGCTTCAGCATTCTCCGGTAGGCCGGGTATTGAGCAGGTCAACGATCAGCGACAGGTGCTCGACAAATTCTTCCGATTACTCGGAGGACTCCAAGCAATTGCACTGATCATCGCGGTCGTCATGTTGATTGTTACCGTGCTACTGGTTGTCAACACAATGCGAGTTGCAGCCTTTAGTCGGCGTCGTGAAACCGGCATCATGCGATTAGTTGGCGCCAGCAACCTTTACATTCAATTACCGTTCCTCCTCGAGGCTGCCGTTTCAGCTGGAATCGGCGCGATCCTCGCTGTTGGTGGACTGATTTTGGCTAAGGGGATCGTGATCGACCAGATCCTGGCCCCGTCATTCCAATTCACCGCATTCGTTGGTTGGGACGCAGTATTGGGAATTGCACCCATTCTGATCCTGGTCGGAATTGGGCTTTCGGGCATTGCCGCCTTCCTGACTCTCAGGAAGTACTTGAGGGTTTAGTCCTCAAACACACCGCCCCAACACCCCAAGATTGTTAAATCCGGGGTTTATCCTTTTCGAGTGGTCCCCTCCCGCAACGGCATTGCCGTGCCTTTCGTAGGCATATGCATGGCCGGTTTTATTCTGGCCGGTTCGGCATTGGTGGCGCCCTCGCACGCCGCCGACCTCAATGAGATCAGAAACGATCAGCGTCAAGTTGAACTAGGTTTGGCATTGACGAATCAGGCCCTGGGGAGAGCAAACACGAAATTACAAAAAGCCCTCACTGCCGCAACGAACGCCCAACGTTCTTTAGAAAAAGCCCAGTCGCAACAGGAATCAGCACAGAAAGAAGCCGATCGAGCAAAAGGTGTAGCCGAATCTGCGCGCGTTGAATCCGAGTATGCAGAAAGTGCACTAATGCTGGGGAGCCGCGCACTCAAGCGTTTGAACCGACAATTGGAAAACCAACGCGGTGACATGGAAGACATGGCACGGGCTATTTACCAACAAGGCCCCCTCAGTGAAGTCAGTATTCTCATGTCCGCGCAAGATCCAGCAGACTTCACTGCGCGCATGGTGGCCGTCAACTACGTGAGCCGTGAACAGCAAGGTATGGAGCGCACAATTCTCGCTTCCAGCGCTGACGCCATGCGGCAAGAAGTTAAGTTGACCGCACTCACTGAGAAAGCCTCGGCAACTCGAGCACAAGCAGAACGCGAACAGGTCAAAGCGCTTCAAGCGCTTGAATCAGCAGTGGGAAAACAGCGTGCTGTACTTCAGGTTCGCAAAGAGATGCGGCAAGCGGTCAAAGCTGCCAAAGTTTTCAGAGTAAAAATCAAGAATCGTTTTGAATGGCTCAAACGTGAGCAGCGCAACCTCGAAGTAGCGGCAAAGAAAGCCGCCGCGCAAGCAGCGGCGACCCAATCGAGTCAGTCACCGAGCGGATCTCTCACCTGGCCACTTCCCGGTCACTCAAAAGGTGGAGACGTAGGACCTCGTATCCATCCGATTTATGGACACAATTCCTGCCATACGGGGATCGATATTGGCGCACCTTCGGGTACCAGCGTGATCTCAGCTGATGCTGGGTCCGTCGCTTCGATAACGCGGGGTGGTCCTTACGGCAATGCAGTATTGGTCGCACATAGCGGTGGCCTCACAACTTTCTATGCGCACCTCTCCTCGGTGAGCGTCAACGTTGGCGACGCCCTCAGCGCCGGCCAAGAAGTCGGTAAGGTCGGCTCAACCGGCTGGTCCACGGGTCCACATCTGCATTTTGAAACCCGCCTTGATGGAACGGCGTATGATCCCATGGGTTGGTTCGGGCAATCAAAACGACCGGTGCCCTGTTAAGACCCCCAGTAAGCCAACGTTATGCATCAGAATGTGAATTGAAGGAGTAGTCAGTGGAAACGTTTACCGGACCTGACTTCACCAAGGATCCTCACCCCCGGCAACTATCCAGACGAGGGTGGAGCCTCATCGGAATAACGGCGATAATTTTTGTTCTGATTTATTGGCTAGTGGTTTCCTTCTACTCCTCTGAGGGTGCGAGTAGTTTTGAAAGTGCGACAAACACCAATATGTCCGGCATATCCATTAATTTTGAACCAATAGGCCTCAGTCCTGACACGAGCAATGCAAGTTTTCGTCTCGTCATGAGTTCAAGTGATGCTGGCATCTCTGATGCCAGTGGGCGAGCTGTCGACAATATTCGAGTGACGGTGAGTGGACCGGACGGTAGTCAAGAAATTCGAATTCCGCAGGGCACAGCTTTTGGTAGGGCAGAGATCGTGTTGGGCGTCTCCGGCGAACCAGCACAATATCCGTTGGACTCTTATAGCGGTAGTTACTTCGTTGAGGCAGATTTTTATGATCGCCAGTCGGGTGGAGCGAATGAATCCAAAGGTGAGATCCCGATCAACATCAATTCGAGTGGTGCAATAAATGGCTGGGATAGTGCACTAAATGTGGTGGGCACGGCAACTCCGTCCCTGATCCTTGGCGCCGAATTTAGTCGTGCATTTTCAACTAAATTGTTCGCACTCGTACTGCTCGCGCTCGCCACGGTTGTTTCGTTAATTGCGCTGTTTATCTCGATCCTTGTTCTCTCAAATCGCCGTAAAGTTGAATCAGCATTACTCGCGTGGACGGGCAGTCTGCTGTTCGCCCTACCAATTTTGCGTTCTTATCTGCCGGGCGCTCCACCAATTGGCGCGGCTATCGACATTTATGTATTCCTATGGACCGTAGTAATGGCCTTCATTGCAGTTTTCTTCATAGCTATTTCCTGGGTCGGGCAACGTGGCGCAGAGTTGGAAGCCGTCCATACCCAAGAAGAGGCATCCACGCATGCCACGTGAAACGGGTAAGAAACTCATTGCCCAAAATAAAAAGGCGCGGTACGACTATTCAATTGAAGACGTCTACGAAGCAGGGATTGTTCTGACCGGAACTGAAGTAAAGTCGTTGCGACTAGGTCGCGCCAGTCTGGTGGATGGGTTCGCCCAGTATGAGAATGGCGGTATTTGGCTACGCCAGATTCACATTCCCGAGTACTCAATGGGAACGTGGACTAACCACGAACCACGCCGCGCCCGCAAACTTCTTCTGAAAAAAGATGAGATTAAGCGGATCGAGCAAGCCACCAAGGACACCGGTGTCACCCTCGTTCCACTCTCACTCTATTTCAAGGATGGCTACGCCAAAGTCGAAATCGCAGTAGCCCGCGGTCGCAAGAGTTATGACAAGCGCCAGGCCATTGCTGAGCGTGACTCCAAGCGGGAAACCCAGCGATTAGTTGGAAGACGTGCCAAGGGGGTAGAATAAAGGCACAAATCAATAGGGGATGAAAGGTTTCGACGTTCAGTCGTTTAACCGGAGAAGCGTGTCGAGAATTTAAGGTGATCTCGTTAAACACCCTTGAAAACAAATAACTGCCAAAACTAAGCAGTCTGCTGACGCTTACGCACTCGCTGCGTAATCGATAAATCAGCCGTCAGCCCAATGTGTCCTCGAATTGGGGTCTGACGTCGCTAGGGGACTCACCAATCGTCTCGGTTACGGAGACAGGCGGAAAACCAAACAGTAACTGGGCTGCCACCGTAAAGTGCTGCACGTAGTGCGGGGGCCGAGAAAGCGATAGCGCAGCTACACACGTAGAAGGACGGAAAAATCCTGCACGGACCCGGGTTCGATTCCCGGCATCTCCACCCACCAGCGTTAGTACAGTCCGGACGCAATTTCCATAGGGAGTGTTCGGCGTCGTAGCCATCGGAGATTGAGTCCGAGGGCTGCCGTTAGTTGCTAATTAGGATCGAATTTGGGCGGTTCCGCAGGGCATTGCCGCCGCATACTTGACATGAGTAGTCAGTTTCGCTTTTAACGAATCGCTTTTATGTTCGTAGCGCTTTCTTGAGGTGACCAGGTCAGGCGGACTTGAGCAGATCATTGCGATGCGAGACGCGGTCATAATGCTGCATCAAATCGATTGTGAGTTTTTCCCAACTGCGTCCGGCAACTTGATGCAGTCCATTGCGGATAATTCGATTACGTAATTCGGAATCAGAGAGAAGCCGCTGCACTTGACGTTCCATGTCGTGTCGGTTACCGGGCTCATAAAACATGCCGGTCTGCTCGTGTTCGATGAGATCCCGCGGACCACCGATGAATGGTGCAACCACTGGCACTCCGGAGGCCATACCTTCTTGGATTACTTGACAGAAAGTTTCCAATTCACCGGCAGCGACCAACACATCCAGACTTGCGATCGCTGTGGCTAGTTCTGTGTCATGCAACCTGCCAGTGAAGATGGCATCAGGCATAGTGCGCATCAGATCTAAACGATCAGGACCGTCACCGACGACAACAACTTTGAGATCATTTTGCCGGGATAAGTTCGTGAGGATTTTGATGTTTTTTTCCGGAGCAAGCCTGCCTACGAAACCAACGAGGGGCTTGTTTGCTGCGTAGTCTGAGCGCAGCAGGTCAGAGCGCAGGCTGGGTGAAAACTTCTCTCGATCAACACCGCGCCCCCAGAGCTCAACGGCTCGGACGCCAATTGACTCCAGATACTCGCGCGATGATTGCGAAGGGGCCAAGTTAAGGGTTGCTTGCTTATGAATGCCTCGAATGATGCTGTCTGCCAGGAAAGAGACAGTGCCGAGTTTGTAGTGATCTGCATACCCAGAAATGTGAGTCTGAAATACCGCAACGCTGGGAATATCAAGATTATGTGCGGCGTGCAGAACTTGCCTTCCCAAAACCATGGGAGAGGCCAAGTGTGCAACTGTTGGTTGAAAATCCCAAAGCACTTTCTCCAGGCTATTAGTTGATGGGAAAGAGATATCGACATCATGAACTCCAGGTATTTCAAAAGACCTCACACGATGAACGGGTGTGCCTTCGAAATTGTCTTTCGTGTAACTATCGGGTGCAATGATGAGCGTTGGAATGTCATGCTTTGCAAGCTGCCGTGCCACCTGAGTGACGGAATTGGCGACGCCATTGGTGCGAGGAAGAAAAGATTCTGCTGAGATCACAACCCGCATGGGTTAAATCAAGCACTGCTGGACTGCCGGGAGGGCTGACTGGATTCAAAGTGTCCAAGAACGAAAGGTAAACACTTGGAGTTGTTCTCATTTGTTGTGTTGCCATCGTTTAATCCGCTTTGCAACGTCAGGGAGTACACCAGCGGTATCTGTTAAAAGGTCTGCTCAACTTCGCGATTGAGTGTCAGGTAACCCGATATACACGTGTATCCAGAAACGTATACACGTGTAGCGTCCGCGCACACGTAACGATTTTCGGATTTAGCCTTCCGGCATGACTATCGATATGGGCTCTATGAACACTGACTCCGGTAATGACCGACCCGCGAATGCGCATCTTTCAAGCCGCCAACTGCGAAGTCGGTCGGGTAGATTCGTTGCCCTAGCCCTCAGCGGCATTCTCACATCTACCGGCGTAGTGATCGGCGCGACACCCGCGCCGGCGACTGTCTATCCGGATTGCGCGGTCGGCACCTACACGACCCCGGGCTCGGTTAGTTACTGCACATTGCCTGCGGGAATGTACATCACTGTCACGGTTAAGTCAGGAAATGGTGGATCTGGCGGAGGCGCAGGAAACGGCGGCATCGGCGGAATCGTAGGGTTTGATGGCAGCGCGGCAGGGCCCGATGGATCAGGCGGAGGGTCCGGCGGCGCCGGCGGCGCCGGGGCGAAGGAAACAGCAAGTTGGACGAACTCCACGGGTTCGGCCGTGACCATTGATATCTCGGTTGCCACGGTGTCAGTCGTCGGAACTCCAGCGGGAAGTGGCGCCAATGGCGCAAATGCCGTAACAACCGGTGACAGCGGCACTGACGGCGGCGTTGGAACGGCGGGTAGTGACGGAAATAGCGGTGGCAACGGCGGCAACGGCGGTAACGGCGCCACAGGTGACATGATGACGGCCCTCCCGGCCGGCTTTGGTGGCGCTGGAGGCGCTGGAGGCGCTGGAGGTTGGAATTCCGTCGGTGGAAGTGGTGGTAATGGCGGCAACGGCGGCCCTGGCACTCCTGGCGAGGGCGGTGCCCCTGGGGGCAACGGCGGCGTGGGCGGCGTTGGCGGACTCGGTGGTGGTAACGGTGGTAACGGTGGCAACGGTGGCAACGGAGGCGCCGGCGGGCCAGGCGGCGACGGCGGGCCAGGTGGCAGTGGTGGTGGTGGCGGAGCGGGCGGAAACGGCCTTGCCTCACGGGTCACGGTTCCCGATTTGTCAGCAACGATCAGCGCACCATCACCGGGAGGTGGTGGCATAGGTGGAACGCACACAAACGGCGCTGCCGGAACGAGTCCTACATCGGCGATAGCGACAACGAACGCGGAAGCACCGAGCATCAGCATCGACACGGTCGGAATTGGGTGCCCCACGAGCGTGGGTGATGAAGGCCCGGGCGGTGGAAAGGTCTTCCTAAATGACCGAGGAACCTGCTACGAGATGGCACCAAAAACGTGGAGTGGTTCTGTCAGTGACCCGGCTTTGACGTGGTGCGGCGATACGACCTCAGACATTACTGGTGCCGTGGGCACTGCGGTTGGTACCGGGAGTGCAAACACGATAGCTGCAGATGCGGTGTGCACGAGCGGGGCAGTACAAGCGGCCGCGGACCTCGTGCTCGGAGGGAAAGATGATTGGTTCTTGCCTTCCAAGGATGAGTTGAACGCGATGTGTGACTACTCGCGTTACCTGAGCGCGCCTCCAGATCCAACGGTGGTTTGTTACGGTCCGTTCTCTGGCGGAGGTACAACACAAGAATCCACCTTCGCTGTCGGCTCGTACGGGTTTGCTGATTCCAGTTACTGGAGTTCGAGTCAGTACACCACGGACACGCTCAGAGCCTGGTTCCAGAGTCTCCGCTTTGGCTCCCAGAGCTTCGCCACTAAGAGCACCTCCACGGTGCGCGTTCGTCCGATACGAGCGTTCACGTCGTTATCGGATAGTTCGGGAGGCAGTTCAGGTGGTGGCTCGGGGAGTTCGGGAGGTAGTTCGGGTGAAAGTTCCAGTTCCGACACTGTGACGGTGACTCCAACACTTACTCCGACGCTCACCCCACCCACCGTGGTGACAACGAGCCCGTCCATCGCACCATCGACGACTCCTTCTTCCGCGACCGTGCTGAACACTCTCTCGACTGCTGCTGCCACGAAGGCAACGGTGGTTGCGGTGTCATGGCCGGTGTCAACGAATCCGGCGAGTGCACCCATCGTTGATGTTATGGCCGGTGCTGCGGTTGCTCCGGTAGCTCAAGGTTTACCGGTGAGCACTTCATTCACGGCAACGGTGAGTCTGCCAGGTCGTAGTGGAACCGCGCTCGGTGTTATCACTAGTGATGCGACCGGTCGGGCAACAGTGCCAGCATTCTCAACCACTCGAGCTGGTGACTACACAATCTCACTCTCTGATGGCCAAGGCAACACGTTTTATTTGAAGATCGCGATCGCTAATGCACCTTCTGGTGTGAGCTTGCTCTCCGAAGCTGATGTGGCAAAGACTGCCGTAGTTTCGGTGAGCGCACCGGTGGCTACCACTACTGCTGACGCTCCAACGGTGAGTGTGCCTGCGGGTAGCCCGGTCGCGCCGGTGGTCGGTGGCTTGCCAGCAAGCACGATCATCAACGTTGATATCAGTTCGACCCGGCAGGCCCGCGCGAAGAGCACCACTTTCGTGCGCATCGGCTCTGGTCGTACGAACGCTTATGGCCGGGTGAAGTTGCCGGCATTTAAGGCATCACGGCCAGGCTCATTCACGATGCGTTTGAGTACAGCTGGTGGCAAGACGTACTACCTCAATGTCAAGGTAGCGAAGAAGAAGGCCGCAAGGCCAACAAGCTGACAACCTGACACAAGCGCTGGGCCTCACAACAAGGCCCAGCGCGAGAAACACGTGTATCCCTTTTCCACGAAGACGTTGCATAAAGAGGAAGATACGAACATGCCCCGTGATACGCGCCTTCTCTACGTTGAGAACGACCCCGTATTGCGGTCGATGATGACTGCACTTCTCACAGGGCTAGAAGGAATTAAGGTTGTCGCGTCTCTCAGCGACTCAACGGAGGCCTTGGCGTGCCAGGAGCAGATAGATGTCGCGCTACTCGATTGGGCCCTTGGGCCTGACTCGCTCAATGGAGTACAGCTCGGCCATGCTCTTCGGGAGCGTGATGAGAATGTCGGCATCGTGATTTTGAGCCAGCACTATGCATGGGATTTTCACGGTGCGAATGGCCGGGTGAGCATGGGCTGGTCCTATGTTGAAAAGCGGGCCGACATTGACACGGCCTATCTCACAAAGGTGCTCAAAGCTACGGCGTCAGGACTCTCTGTTGTTGAACCCGCGATGGATCAAGGGCAAGCGCCAGTATCGGTTGAACGCCTAGGGCGCCTCTCCACCCGTCAACGTCAGATCATGTCGCTCGTCGCGACCGGGATTGACGCGAACGTCATCGCGGAGCGCATTGGTCTGGCAGCAGTGACGGTGCGCAAGGAACTCTCCGAGTGCTACCGGATTCTGGTCCCCGATCCCGAACCCGGTACGGATCTGCGCACGGCCGCCGTCGTGGCCTGGATTGAGGGGCGACGGGTAACCTCAATGGATGCGCATGACAACTAGGTCATCGGTCAATGACATGTGGCGCGCGGTGCGACGCTTCATCCTCGGCCCTTGGCCAATCCATGTTGGGGCGCTGTGGACATTCTGCTCGGTAATGCTCTTCGGGGTCACTTGGCGACTGTTCGGTGCGCAGCCGGTGGTTCCCCAATCAACACCGGTCTCTGGGCGGATCTGGTTCATCCTTGCCCTTGCGCTATTTGTCCCCGGTGTTGTGCTGGTACCGATCATTATTTACCAGCGTTTTCGAAGCCGGTTTGTTCATCGTCCGATGAGATCGGCGGAGTACCTACTTGTGTTCGCTGGGGCATCCGTCATCGGCGCAGCATTAGTCAACGTGAGCATTCGCGATTGGGCTTATGCTCAAGAATTGCTCAATCAGCCCCGGCTAATCGATTCTTCGCTGAGGGCTTTTGTTCCCATCGTGGTAATCAATGCTGTAGTCGGCACCGTGTTCGCGCGCATTCAAAAGGAATCCGATTCTGCGCAGGAGGCACTGCAGACAGTCGTGGCCCAGCGCCGGCTGCTGCTGGAATCAGAGGAGCGCGTGCGCGGGCAGGTTGCATCGTTTTTGCACGACCGAGTACAGACTGATCTCGTTTCCATCGCGCTGCGTATTCGCGCAACCATGGGGCAAAGCCCTGATGTGATGACCAGCGAGCTCACATCGGTGATCACCGAACTCGAGCGCGTGCGCTCGAAAGAGGTGCGCATGGCTAGCCGCCAGCTCAGTCCCAGTCTTGCTACGGTAGCCCTTGACACCGCCTTGCGTGATCTGGCTGAGTCCTACCGACCCGCCATGAAAGTTTCGATCGACGTTCACGCTTCGGTGTCCCATCGGATCGAGCAATATGACGACAGTAGCCGGGCTACCGGGATCTACCGCATCTGCGAACAGGGATTACTCAACGCTGCCGTTCACGGTCTGGCCACCGTATGCTCAATTCAACTCACGCTCACAGCGCGCGACGAACTCGTGCTGCACCTCAGTGATAACGGCATCGGGATGCAGAGTGAGAGCGTGCAACCGGGAATGGGTATGACCGTGATGTCGGCTTGGGCTGAAACCCTCGGCGGGCAATGGTCCTTGGGCCCTGGTGATTCAGGCACGACTCTTACGGCCACCATCCCAGCGCATTTGTGATCCGGTCTTTGTATCCGCTGCGACCACACCACACGCTTTTTTTGATGTGAAAGTGTTGGGGATGTAACGAAATATGGGTACTTGTAAATATCTACCGTTTACATGTAACATATGGGGATGGAAACTGAGTCTGCTATTGCCCTGCGTCTCGGGGCTGAGTCTGGCCTGTTTCGCAGTAGGGATGCCGCGGCTGCCGGGGTAAGTCGCACGACCCTGTCTCGTCTGACTGCCAATGGTGATCTGATGTGGGTGAGTCGAGGGGTATATCAGCTGCCGCAGGCCAGACAGGTTGATCCCATTGCCGTCCTAGCGACAACGCATTCAGGCGTCGTGGTGTGTCTACTATCAGCGCTTGCTCTGCACGGGCTAACGACGCAATCTCCCCGTCAGGCGTGGATCGCGATCGGAAACAAGTCTGCGGTTCCTCGTGTTGAGTATCCGCCGGTGCAAGTAGTTCGCATGAACGCGGCAAACCTGATTGAAGGTGTCCAGGCGATGACAATTGATGGAGTGAGGGTGCAAGTGACCTCACCTGCGCGCACGGTTGCGGACTGTTTCAAGTTTCGCAGTCGCGTCGGCCTCGACATTGCGATCGAAGCGCTGCGCTCAGTATGGCAATCGCGTGCCGTCACGATGGATGAACTGTGGCAAGCGGCTAAGCAGACGCGGATGATCAACGTGATGCGCCCCTATCTGGAATCACTCGTATGACCCCTGCGAACCTACCTGCTTCCATCCGGTCTCGCTTACGCAATCTTGCGGAACGTGACGGTGTTGACTTCGGCGCGATTCTCACCCGGTACGCGCTGGAGCGCATGCTTTATCGCATCAGCATTGGAGAACACGAGCACGAGTTCCTGCTCAAGGGAGCGCTGCTATTCGATGTGTGGTTTGACACCCCGGCTCGGCCGACAAGGGATATTGATCTCCTGGGATTTGGGTCAGCAGACACCGAAAGCATTGCCGACGTGTTCCGTACCGCAAGTTCGCTTGAAGTCCCTGACGGGATCACATTCGATCCACTCAGTGTGGCCACTACCGATATCCGCAAAGTTGCGGGCTACCCTGGAATCCGAGCGACGATGCGCAGTGACCTCGACGGTGCACAGATCCACGTCCAAGTTGACATTGGTTTTGGTGATACCGTCACGCCGGGGCCAGTACCCGTCACATTTCCAGTCCTACTCGACGATATGGCACCGCCGATTCTTCAGGGCTATCCCAAGGCAACAGTGATTGCAGAGAAACTCGAAGCCATAGTCC